>NZ_VEKZ01000083.1:0-10767 GCF_007681465.1 Siminovitchia fortis | reverse complement strand
ATCTAAATAAAGCATAAATCAAATCCCCATCTGAAAACAGGTGGGGATTATTTGACGCTTACGCTAGATATTTACCTATAGCGTAGGAACCACCTAATACTTTAAACGCATTAAGTCCAAATCGATAAGATTCATCTTTAACCCAAATATTACTAACTCCAAATTGTTTAGATAACTTATCCAAGCTGTGAAGAGGGGTTACTTTATATTCTGGAAAGCTTTTATGAAAATTTCTTACCTTTTCAACTACTTCCCTATTCATAAACGATGCAGATGCTTTCTCTGAATCTGTTTTTCTTGTATTTTCATTTACAATATATTGAATTTCTGTTTTTGTTTCTCTTAAATTGACCATTTTTATTCTCCTTTAAATAATTCAGGATGTATATGTTTGAACTACTCGTCACTAAAGTAACGAGATTCTGTAAGTTTAGGCCGGCCCTTAAACCAGCTTAATTCTTACCGGGACTGCCAAAAGCCCCCTAGCCACCTTGCCCGCCAAAGCGGATGTGTGGGTACATCTTAAAATGTTTGCTGCGCCATTCAAGAGCTTATAACGTTGAATTATGCCTATTATGGAACAAACTTAGGTGCTTCCTATGAGCCTGTAAGCATCCTGGATGCCCAACTATCAGGATATTCCTCGGCAAAGATCCCACTATTTGACTTCACCATTTGAACTCCTATCCAAATTGCGCCTGTCGCCAAAAACAAATCATAAATGCCCAACATCCTTGCTCTTATTGTTTGCTTCATCTTTTTATCCCTCCATGGTTTTCTTAAAAACCTCCTGCGCTATTCAACAATCTGGTCTGATTAAAGAAAAGGCACACTACCTATTCCATAAGTGCGCCAGTTACTTGGATAAGAAAAATTAGTATTGTAATAAGTAATGAATAGAAAAAATTAGTTTCATCAAATACATAACTCCCGCATTAACCCCACCACATTGCCAAAAACAAATAATGATCAAAGTGAAGTCGGTACACCTATGAAACCAATGGCAAGGAGATATACACCGAATTTGTCTTTTACTACAACTAACTAAACGCATCAAACAGAAATTGGCTAGCATGAGTCCGGTTTAGTGCCGTCTCCATACCAGCCAACAGACTGCTTAATATAAAACTCTAACTTTTAGGGGTCACTACCCTACACAGGAGAACTTTTTTCATTAATTTGACCAATTAAACCAGGGAGCTCGGAAATTGGCTTAAGAAATATGCTTTCTTCATATGGTCGAAATTCTATGTCGCCAACTTTGACAGCAAGGTCATATTCACCGACTATTGAATCCAGCAAAATAAAAGCGGCAGTCAGGCAGTCATCATCGTTAGGGTCGGCGTCTTTTAAAAATATCTCTAAATCCAATAATCCATCGAGCCTTGTATAGGTAAAAAACATATTTTCAGGTTTTAAATGGACGTCGCCAATCTGAATATCAGAAGTTTCCTCTCTTTGACGGAATGCAACAACTTTGAAATTTTCCATTACTGGTGCAGCCAGTACAAGTTTTTCTACAGCTGGAAATGCATCGAGATTTCCATCGGCACTAATAATGAATTCCCGTTTTCCATCAATTAGATCGGCGCTGAACTCGAAAGTCAGGGCAGGATTTATTTTTAAAAGCTGTTTTTCGATGGTCGGAAACACGGCATCCAGATTTTCTTCATTCAAGTGAAAATAATCGTCCGAATGTTTGATAAACCATTTCCAAAATTCGTTGTACGAATGCTTCAAATGAAGATTTCCTTTATTAAACATAACCAGTCCGTTAAAACGTTCATATAGAGCAACAACAGGATACAGGACACAAAAGAAAATAATGATCAGAGGTATCATCAGTGCACAGATCAGCAGCAAGAAAGGGGTGACCCTTGTTTCTTTTAGTTTTACCCTGCAGTGCGGGCATTTCATTGTAAACGGCGTAGAAAAGGCTTCAAAGTCATCAAGCGTAATAGGAACCTCACATTGAGGGCACGGCACAGAAGTTTTCATGGGGCTGTCTCCTCAGAAAAAATTGACTTCTAAAATTATAAACGTACGGTATGTTTTTCCTCATCCCTTTGCATTATGGTATTAGTATATATTCGCTCAAAATGGCTGTTCTCCTTCATCAACTTATTGCAAGGACAGCATAATAATTTGTCTGTTCACACGCTTATTTTTCTATTAAGCGACCCGGCCTGCATTTGATACATTTGCCTGTATATGCCGCCATGCGCCAATAATTCATCATGAGTTCCCTGCTCTTTGATCACACCCCGTTCCAATACGAGGATGCGGTCGGCATTTTTTATGGTAGACAGACGGTGGGCAATGATGAATGTTGTACGCCCCTTCTTCAGGACATCCATCGCATGCTGGATGATTTCCTCGGTTTCTGTATCAATATTGGATGTTGCCTCATCCAATATTAATATCGCGGGATCAAAAGCAAGCGCCCGCGCAAATGAGATCAACTGGCGCTGGCCGGAAGAAAGGGTGCTGCCTTTTTCAACAACCGGCTCATCCATGCCTTTTTTGAGATTGAGTACGCGTTCTCCCCCAACCGCTTTCAACGCTTCTTCTGCTTTTTCCCGTGTAATTCTTGGGTTGTTTAAACTGATATTGGAGAAAACAGTCCCGGTAAATAAATATGGGTCTTGTAAAACAATGCCCATGTGCTGGCGTATCGCCTGTCTCGGCACGGATGTTATGTCTACCCCGTCTATAAATATCTTTCCTTTCGTTGGATCATAGAAGCGGAATAATAAATTCATAATCGAGCTTTTTCCGGAACCCGTATGTCCTACCAACGCCACGGTTTCGCTTTGTTTCGCTTCGAAGGTAATATTTTTCAAAACATATTCGTTGTCCTTGTATGCAAAAGAGACATCGTCGAAAAAAACATGCCCTTTGTATCTTGGCATTGTTTCCTCCGACACCTTTTCCCCACTTATATCCAACACTTCAAACACTCGGCTCCCGGCGGCAAGCGAGCGCTCAAGCTGTGAAAACTGATTGACGATCGTCGTTATCGGGTTGAATAATTTCGTCAAATAATCGACAAACGCATATAAAGTACCCGCAGTTACGATTGCCGATCCCGAAATCGATTTGGTTCCAAAGTAAAGGATGAAAATGGCAAACATCATCAAGCGAATCGTACTCACCAAATTAAAGGAAGTAGCCGAATCCAGGAACAACAATTTTCGCTGATACGTATAATGCTCTTCATTCATCTCATCGAATTCTTTCGTCATTTGCTTTTCGCGCCGAAAGGCTTGAATGATGGGCATGCCCTGAATAGATTCATTAATCAGGGCATTGAGATCAGCGATTTTGGTGCGAATCACAGCGTTGTATTCCGCAGCATATTTTCTATACAAAATCATCCAAATATAGACGAGTGGAAGCAAGCCGAGTGCAATCATCGCCATTTTCCAGTTTAAAATGAACAGCGCCACGTACACACCGGCTACCGTTATAAGACCTGTCGCAATATTGGAAAGTACCTGGACATATAAATTTCTCACCGCCTCCGTATCATTTGTCACGCGCGCGACAATTTTTCCAGCCGGAAGATGATCAAAATGCTGGATAGGCAAAGTTTGAATATGGCCAAATATGTCTTGACGCAGCTTTTGTACAACCCGGTTCGCTCCTATCTGCAAATAGATAAACATGAAATAACGCAAGATGGCTGTGGCTATCGCTAACATTAAAAACAAACAAAGCAGCCAGGCAATCGGCCCTGCTTCAATTTTTCCCAATTCCATATGCTCATCTATAATATGTTTGGCAATAAACGGGCCCGAAAGTTCTGTAAAAACTGCCCCGGTTAAGAAAAATAATCCGAGAAAAATGGGCCGTTTAAAATACATGGCATATTCTGTCAATCGTTTACCCGTGCTCATGAGCCGCCGTCCACCTCCAGCTGCTGGCGGTCAAATTGTTCTTTATACCAGCCGTTTTGTTGAATGAGCTCCTCATGTGTTCCCTGCTCGATGATCCGTCCTTCGTCGAGGACGATAATTTGGTTTGCGTGCTGTACACTCGATAAACGATGTGTCGTAATGATGGTTGTCTTGCCATTTCTTTCATTTTGAATGTTTTTGATAATACTGGCTTCTGTATTTGCATCAACGGCTGACAGGGAATCATCGAGAATGAGTATTTCAGGATCTTTAATGAGCGCACGTGCAATGGACACTCGCTGCTTTTGTCCCCCTGATAAGGAAACCCCTTTTTCACCCACAAGTGTTTCGAGTCCCATTGGGAGATTTTTCAAATCCTTTTCAAAGGAGGCAAGGCGGATGGCTTTCCTCAAGTCAGCCTCCGTTGCATCTTCCTTGCCGAATAAAATATTTTCCCGAATAGTACGGGAAAATAACACATGATCCTGTGGTACATACCCGATCCAATCAAGGATCTGTTCCTTTGGCTGCGAAGTTATTTCAACCCCATCAATCGTTAATTGCCCTTTTTCAAGCGGATATTCGCGCAATAATTGCCTTAGAAATGTCGTTTTTCCTGCCCCTGTTTTTCCGACAATCCCCAGTGTTTCTCCTCTTCCCAGAGACAAAGAAATTTCCTGTAAATTTTTCACCCGGCTCGTTGGATATTGAAACTCCAGATTTTTAAAATCGAGCGCATTCGGCTTTTTAAGCTCTATCGTTTTTTTACTATTTTGAACATCCGCTTTATAGCCAAGGGTTTGCAGTACCCGGTCCAGTGATGCATTTCCCTGCTGCATGACATTAATCAATTCGCCAATGGCGAAAATAGGCCATACAGCAAGCCCTAAATATACGTTGAATGTGATAAGCTGTCCCACCGTCATTTCCCCATTTGATACTAAAAATGCACCGTATCCAAGCGAGATGACATAGCTGATTCCTGTTCCGAATTTCGTTATCGGTCCGAATAAAGCGTTTATTTTGGCTGTTTCCATGTTTTTTTTGTAGACGGTTTCACTCATGTCGGCAAACCTTGCTTCATCTTCCTTCTCTTGCACATATGCCCGAATGACGCGCACTCCTGCCACTGATTCCAAAACACTGTCGTTCATCTCGCCAAACGCATCCTGCGCTTTCATATAACGTTCATGCACAAGCCTGCCAAAATATTGGATCAGCACTGCCATAATCGGCACAGGCAGCATAGCGAATAAAGTCAGTTTCCATGAGATCATAAAGCCCATGGCAAAAATGATGGCGCCCATGTATAAAGTCGAGTCGATGAGTATCATAATGCCAAAGCCTGCCGTCAATGAAACAGCATTCAAATCATTCGTCGCACGCGCCATTAAATCGCCCGTACGATTTTTTTCATAAAAGGTCGGCGTCATTTTTAAAAAATGAAGCATTAACTTCCGCCGCATCAACTTTTCGAGATTGATGGCCCCTTCAAATAAGCGATATTCCCAAATAAAATTTAAAATATAACCTCCGACAATGATGACGGCAAAAATGAGCATATATTGGCCTAATACGGCCTTTGTCATTTCACCGGCGGTTATAATATCTATGATATTGCCTAGCAAATACGGCGGAACAACTTCCAGCGCATTGGCAATGATCAATAAGCCAACGGCTACCGTATATTGCTGCCAATACCGGCCAAAAAACCATCCCAACTTCTCCAAAACATCAAACATGGATCAAACCTTCTTTCATAGGTTGTAAAAGTGGCTACCCGCTGTCAAGCAGCTTTTCCTCGCATAACATTCTTTTTTGAATTTTGGACATGACCATCTACTCCTTTTTGGAACTTTTTCAATATATTTAACAACAAAAAACGCATACCCTAAAAGAGTATGCAGCTAAAATTGGGTATAGAAGTTTCATCCATGCCTTTTATCAGGTTGACAATCAATTGATGCAGTGAACCAGGCTTGGATTATATATAAAATTGGATTGGGCGTTCAATGTGCGAAAAAGCATGATCCGTGCCTCCCTGGAAAACTTTGGGTAACCAATATTTTACTGAAAAAGTATTTAGTGTTCTTGAATATTATCATCCTTTTCAAATAATTGTCAACAGTTAGGTGATTTTTTATTTGAGATTTTTCGCTATCATTCCCGTACACTTTAACAGTAGCGGTATACACCATTCAATTTGAAAATATCAAATCTAATAAAGCAGTAAGACCATCCCCTTTTCTCCATAATACAGACATAAAAAAATGCCCCCTACCAGAATCTGGAGGCCAAAGTATAGGTGAATACTTTGAGATTTGTCATCGGAAGAAATTTTCATCAATTTCTCCCTATATTACTGATCAATGCTCTTCTTTCCTTCTTATTTATTTTGTCTGCCTTCATTTTGCGTACACCGGCAAAAACAGCGATTGCCCATCCCAGTAAAATGGTTCCATAAATGGGAGCCGTATACGATTCATTTATTACCCAGAAATTTAACATCGTTCGTGCATTGATGAGGATAATAAATCCCCCAACCAAAATACCCATTAATTGCGCAGGCACTTTTCGAACTAACCATGCCGCGATGGGTGCTGCAATAATGCCTCCCATAACAAGAGCGCCAACCCAAAGAAAGTTGATCTTTCCCCATCCCAATGAAATCAGAAATCCGAGAGTGGCCGAAACAGCGATTGCAAATTCACTTGTGTCAACCGTTCCAACTACTTTCCGGGCCGTCATCCCTTTTTTTGAAAGAAGAACGGGTGTGGCAATCGGACCCCAGCCCCCGCCGCCGGTTGCATCGGCAAAACCTGCAATTAATCCCAATGGGATCGACTGTTTGACAGATATTGTTCTGGCTTCCTTTGTCTCGCTGTTCTTAAATTTAAACAAGAATCGAAAAACCACGTAGAAGCCTAACAGTAATAGAAAAGCTGAAATATACGGTCTCACAATTTCGCCCGGCAAATGGCTTAAAAAGCAAGCGCCCGCAAACGCCCCTATAGAACCCGGGATAATAAGACGATACAACATTCTTTTATCCACATTTCCAAATTTAAAGTGGGCTATTCCTGAAGCGGCAGTCGTAGCTACTTCAGACAGATGTATGGTGGCAGAGGCAACCGCAGGGGCAATGCCAAACGCTAATAAAAGAGTCGTTGAGGATATTCCATATGCCATTCCCAACGCACCGTCTATAAGCTGTGCAAGGAAACCGACAATAGCTAAAACAATCAGTTTTTTCATATTTCTCTTCCCTCATAAAAAATTGGGTTTGAAATCTTTGCTGCTAAACTATATAGTTCTTATCCTTCAAATATTTAATAATGAGCTGAACCGACTCTTCTAATGACAGCAGTTCAGTATTTATCGTTATTTCCGGATCCTCAGGCTCTTCATAAGGAGCATCAATCCCTGTAAATCCTTTAATTTTGCCTGCGCGCGCTTTTTTATAAAGACCTTTCGGATCGCGCTTTTCACATTCTTCCAAGCTGCATTTTACATAGATTTCAATAAATTCGTTCTCTTCCAATATGGACCGCACTTGATCGCGGTCCTTACGGTATGGGGAAATAAATGCCGATAGTGTGATGATTCCTGCGTCAATCATAAGTTTTGAAACTTCCCCTATTCGCCGGATGTTTTCTGTACGATCCTCGGGACTGAAGCCCAGGTTTTTATTTAAACCGTGGCGAATATTATCTCCATCTAATCGATAAGTGTGGACACCCGACTGAAAAAGCTCTTTCTCCAGCAAGGCGGATAACGTGGATTTTCCTGATCCCGACAGGCCTGTGAACCATAGTACAGCGCTTTGGTGGCCATTTCGTTTTTGCCTTTCTTCCTTTGACACTGCCGATTCATGCCACACCACGGTATTGGGGGATGTACTCATTTGCTTCCTCCTAAAACTTTTTCATCAATTGCACCCGGATCATATTAATTCTTTTTGCTTTAAGCCTTTGACAAGCACGGCTGCAACCTCGGGACGGGAAAACTCTTTTGGGAGATCTTCTCCATTCCGAAGTTTTTCTCTTACCTTTGTTCCACTTAAAAGGACGCGAAACTCTTCATCATGCGGACATGTTTTTGCGGTGGCCATGTTTTCACACTTCGTGCAATAAAAGGCATTTTCAAATTTAAATATTTGAATTCCCAGTTCTTCTTCAAACTGTGAAATTAACTCTTGGGCTTCATAGGTGCCATAATAATCACCGACACCTGCGTGATCACGCCCAACGATAAAATGCGTGCATCCATAATTTTTACGGACTATGGCGTGTAAAATGGCTTCCCTGGGGCCGCCGTAACGCATTGCAGCCGGATAAATAACCAGTTTGGCACGGTCAGTTGGAAAATAATGTTGAAGAACCACTTGATAACTTTCCATGCGGATCTCTGCTGGAATATCATCTGCCTTCGTTTCACCAACCAGTGGATTTAACAATAGCCCATCGACAGACTCCAAGGCACATTTTTGAATATATTCATGAGAACGATGAACAGGATTCCTTGTTTGAAATCCAACAATGGTCTTCCATCCTAAATGAGCAAACATGTTCCGTGTCTCCCTTGGTGTTAAATAAAATTCTTCAAAAGGGGTATGGTTCGGACGATTTAATAGATAGATTGGCCCTGCCAGATACACTTCACCTTTTTCATATATCTTGTTGACACCCGGATGTGCGGGGTCCACCGTCCCGAATACAAGTCTCGCTTCCTTTTCTTTGTCATAGCTGTATTTTTCCTGTAAATGAAGTACACCATAAACAATATCGTCCTCTCCGGTAAGGGCAATGTCGGTGCCAATTTCATATTCATCTGCTTCTTCCCCGGAAACGTGGAGAGTAATCGGAATACTCCAAAGCGTCCCATCGGCAAGACGCATTTCTTCTATGACATGGATGTAATCCTTTTGTCCCATGAATCCATTTAAAGGGCTGAATCCTCCAATGCCAATAAGTTCTAAATCCGATAACCCCCAAGCATCAAGCTTTAATGATTTTAACGAATCAGCTTTTTTTAGATAAGCTTCTCTTTGCAAACCAACTAATTCTCTCTGAATTAAATCGCCTCCATGGGGCAAAATGGAGCTTTCTTCTTTTTGTATCGTTACAGACATTGGCTCAACCTCCATCTTTTTCACTTATTCCAACACTTGAGGGCATAAACAGAGTTTTATATTTGGTTCCCTGAAAACAAAGGCGCAAGCGCCTGTTTATCGACGTACAGACTGGAGCGCTTCTGACGAGATAAAGGAAACACGCGCAGCGGAGCGGAGCGATGTTGACTTATCGTAGGAAAGCTACTACTTGAGATTGCCCCGTGTGATGCTTCCTCGAGTTAGCGTCGTGCAGCTTTGCGACGAGGTGAGCCTATACTTCTCCGAATAACCTGCGCCGCAGGAGCACATTAAGCGTGAAGTCTGCTAGTCGATAGGCGCTGGAGCCGGACGTAGCACAAAAAGATAATGATTTATCAACAACCTAAGTGCTTTATAATTTCCTATACCATGAAAAAGTTAATTTTGCCTATTATCGGAAGTATGGAGACCGCACTCTGTTTTATGAAATCCGGCCCACCTTCCTGCTCTAAAATCCCGGTCATCTGTTACAAGTGAAGTGCACGGTTCGCAGCCAATACTCGGGTATCCCTTTTCGTGTAAAGGATTATAAGGCAAATGATTTTGCCGTATATACGCCCAAACATCTTCCCAAGTCCAATAAATTAAAGGGCATACCTTAATTGACTGAAACCGGTCATCCTTGTTTACAAAATCTATATCCTTCCGACTCAAGGACTGTTCCCTCCGCAGACCGGAGATCCAGGCCGGAACGCCGTGTAATACTTCTTCCAAAGGTTTCACCTTTCGAATGTAACAACAAAGATCCGGCTGGCTTTTCCATAGTTCAGGACCATATTGCTGGCTCTGCTCTTTTAAAGTTAGTGCAGGCTGTTTCAACTGAATCTGGAGATCAGGATATTTTTCCTTTACTGTATCAATCAGCTCATACGTTTCTTTAAAATGTACTCCGGTATCCAAAAAGACAACTTGTGCATTTGGTTTGATTTTGGAAATGAGGTCAATTAATACAATGCCTTCTGCACCAAAACTGCACGCATAAATAATAGAGTCTTTGTAGGAATCATACGCCCACTGTAAAACTTTTACAGCGCCTTTTGTTTCATCCGAAGGTATCCAATCTTTAAAGGGATCTTCCTCAAACTCTTTGTAACTGATCAGCGGGATACTCATTCATTCCACTCCAAGCTTCTAAATTTATCCCTTATGGGCTCTTTCCCTTGTTAACCTATTCACCCATTACATGTAATGAGCCTGTATATTTAATCCGATCCCAAGGCGCCAGGGCAAATTAAGAAAAGCGCAAGGCGTGCAGCCTTAGGAGACAAGCACAAGGCGAATTTTGATGAGGCAGTTCTTCAGCCACCACAGCAAAGCAGCTAATTTAAATCACACCGTGTAAAGCATCACTGAGAGGCTTCGTGCAGCTTTACGACGAGCTGAACAAGGCTTCCTCGAAAAGGCTATGGCGCAGGAGCACATTCTTCCTGAATAAGCTTCCTTGCGGCTTGATCCTTGTGATAATGGCGCCTGGCCGACTTGAACCGCCACGTCCTGTGGCGTCGGCAGGCTCAGTACGCGACATCCTGTCGCTTCGCTTGCACTAGTACTTCCTGTACGTCGTCGGCACTAGGACTTCCTGTCCGTCGGAGCTGGACATATAACATCATTGTCTATATTGAAGACTTTTCAAATTTTATACTTTAGCAGCAAAAAAAAACTTACACGGAATAAGTAACACCAACAAAAATAATAGGTTATAATAGACTTATAATT
>NZ_VEKZ01000082.1:0-10795 GCF_007681465.1 Siminovitchia fortis | reverse complement strand
CAATGGAACCGTGACCCTTTAGGGTCCGGGAACCTCCCCATTTTAATGGGGAGAGGTTTCAGAGCAATGCCTTTTTTATCTCTGTACTGACATGGAAGCTGAGCGTCATTCTGTTCCAATTTCAAACTGCAGTTAAAAATCCTTTTTCCGTCGTGTATTTTAACGGCGGCCTTAAAGGATATTGGATTGGATTCGCAGCTGCTTTCCTTTATTTATTTTTTGCCGCAAGAAAATCCGCGATTTTGGAAAAGAGTCTCCAAATGGAAGTATGGATTGTGATGATTACAGTATATGAGCTTGTCTTCTATTTATTAACCAAATGGCATATATTGCTTTTAAGCTTACAATTGATCGGGAGTATCGCCTTTTTCATTTGGTTGAGGAAAAAATCGGCTGAATCAGTTTGGAGTATTCAAATTCTCGTACTATACCTTTGTTTTCTGGGGCTTATTCACTCATTGGCAGGAAATTTGTTTTCCGTCCCAATGGCGACTTATACAGCCGGCAGTTTTATGATTAGCTGGGCCGCATGGAAAGGAAGTCGAAAATATTAATGAACAAAAGGATATTCGGTTTGGCACTTATCGCACTGCTTGTCGGAATCGTTGTTGTAAACATCATCCAGGATGTACGCGAGAATGATGAAATCGAAGCCGCTCAGGAGGAGTTTTTAACGCAATCGCAAACAGAGGAGCAAACTAGTGAAGGCCTAAAAAATGGGGATGTCCCGCCGGATTTTGAGCTGGAAACTTTAGAGGGTGCTTCTGTAAAGCTGTCAGACTATAAAGGCAAAAAGGTCATTCTGAATTTCTGGGCGTCCTGGTGCCCGCCGTGTAAAGCGGAGATGCCCCATATGGAAAATTACTATAAAACAAAGGCCAAACAGCAAAATACGGAAATTTTAGCCGTGAATTTGACGAATGCCGAGCGGGGAGGGAACGTCAACAAAAAGGTTGAGAATTTCATTGAAGAATACGATCTTACATTTACTGTGCCTCTTGACGAAAGCGGAGAGATCGGTAAAACTTATGGGGCATTCACCATCCCGACGACTTACATGATTGATACGAATGGCAAGATCCATACGAAAATCATTGGTCCGATGGATGAAGAAACGATTGAAAAGATCGTATCTGAAATGAAATAATATCCAAAATGTAAAATAATTCATTTTAGTGTTGACAGTTCATGGACCAGTGGTATATAGTATTATCCAAGAGCTCGACAGAGCTGAACAATTACATGAATTAACAAGTAACACTCTTATCAAGAGCGGCGGAGGGAATAGGCCCTGTGATGCCCGGCAACCTTCAGTTTTTCTGAAAAGGTGCTAATTCCTACAAGTCTATTGACTTGGAAGATAAGGGGAGGAATCGTCATATCGGCCCTCTTCTTATACGGAAGAGGGCTTTTAGTTTTCTTTTCCCCCTTCCTAAACGGCATTGTATTTGCGCCGTTTTATTACCAACTGTTCCGATCGAATTAAAAAACTTTAAGGAGGAAGAAAAAATGACACAAGAAAAAAATTATCAGCCGGAAACAATTTTATTGCATGGAGGACAGGAGCCTGATGCTACAGGATCACGTGCTGTTCCTGTTTACAGAACAACCTCCTATGTATTTAACGATACAGAACATGCTCAAAAACTATTTGCTCTGGAAGAACAAGGAAATATTTATACAAGAATTATGAACCCGACGGTTGACGTATTTGAAAAAAGAGTTGCCGAGCTTGAAGGGGGGACGGCTGCTGTTGCCCTTTCTTCCGGAGCGGCCGCTATCGCGTTTACCATTTTGAACATTGCCCGTGCAGGTGACGAAATTTTAGCTGCTACGGATCTTTATGGAGGCACATACAACCTGTTCTCCATTTCGCTGCCAAAGTACGGCATTAATGTAAAATTCGTCGATCCGACCGATCCGGAAAACTTCCGCAAGGCGATCACTCCGAAAACAAAAGCGATCTACGGGGAGATCATCGGAAACCCAAGCCTTCATGTATTGGATGTTGAAGCCGTTGCAAAAGTAGCTCATGATAACAATATTCCATTGATTGTAGACAGTACTTTTGCGACACCGTATCTGTGCAAGCCGATTGAGTACGGCGCTGACATCGTTGTCCACTCTGCTACCAAATGGATTGGCGGTCATGGTACAGCCATCGGCGGTGTCGTAGTGGATGGTGGAAAATTTGATTGGAACAACGAAAAATTCCCTGATTTTGTTGAACCGGACAGAAGCTATCACGGCATCCGTTACGGAATCGATGTCCCCGGTGCGGCTTTTGCGACAAAACTCCGCGTACATCTGCTCCGCGACTTCGGCCCATGCCTGAGCCCGGATAATGCCTTTATTTTCCTTCAAGGACTTGAGACATTGCATGTACGGATTGAAAAGCATATAGAAAATGCGAAAGCTGTCGCTGAATTCCTGAAAAATCATGATGCAGTAGAATGGGTGTCCTATCCGGGATTGGAGGACCATCCTGCACATGAGCTCGCTAAAAAATACTTGCCTAAAGGTCCTGGAGCCATTGTGAATTTCGGAATCAAAGGCGGAAGAGAAGCCGGCAGAAAAACAATCGACAACGTCAAACTCTGGTCACACGTAGCGAACGTCGGGGATGCGAAATCGTTGATCATCCATCCTGCCTCTACAACTCACCAGCAATTGAGCGCCGAAGAATTGAAAGACACAGGCGTAACAGAAGAATTGATCAGATTGGCGGTTGGATTGGAGTCTGTTGAAGATATTACTGCGGACCTTGCGCAAGCGATTGAAAAAGCCGTTGAGGCGGTGGGCCAAGCAAAATAAGAATGATACTGAAAAGCCGGATGTGCAGTGCAATGCACCCCGGCTTTTTTACGTGATTTCTGTATTCACACCATCGTAAAAATCAGCTTTTCATATATGAGGTGTCATTGTGATGGAAAATTTCTCTAGAGGGGCTTCCAAGCAGCTCTTGATCAATCCCTTTTTTATAATATCCTCTTTGCGCACGGTTTTTTGCTTCAAAGTCACCGTGCACGCCTTTTCGAGTGGGAAATCCTCTACCTGAACCGTATTCTCATTAATCCAACGCACATTCAATTTCCCATTCAGACCAAGTGCAGGCGCTAAGGGGATGCCATTCCGGAAAAAAGGATTCTCGTTCTTTCCGGGTTCGTTCAAACATATAAACAGCGACAGGTTATCGAAAAGCTGAAGCAAACCATAATGAAATCCGAATAAAGCAGGATCGAAACGGGGCAGCGTTTCAATCAGTTGTTCCTGGCGTGCTTTTTCCTTTTTTACAAAAGCCTTGGCCTCTTCCGACTCATCGTGAAGCAGGAATCTTGTGTAATGTTCGCTGCATAAAAGGGCGGCGTATGCATCTTCCTTGGCGACTTCATCGATACCATGTTGATAAATGAGTGTTTTCAACGGCGTCGGAAAGTTGGTGAAGGAGTACGGAGCGAGCTCGCTGTCATTCCAAATCGGCTGCTTGTCTGCAAGCTTCCATCCGCAGTCATGCTGGTAAACGGCAAATGTTACCGATTCCCTTGCCTGCCCTTTAAGCAACTCCTCTTTCAAGCAGCACATCAACTTGCCCGAAATCTCCGCATGATGATGCTGCTCAATCATGACAAATTCATCCGGCCGTTCTCTGACTATCATAAGGCAAACCGCCTTTCCAAGCTTTTTTACATCGTATCACAATTAAGAAAAACCTTCATAACTTGTCCATCGCCGGCATAGATTTTGAAGTAAGGTGAACCGGTTGAGGGGGAAGACGATGAACAAAAAATGGCTGGCATTGGTCGCCGCCTGCTCTTTGTTTTTGGGGGCCGGCGGGACATATGCAGGAATGAAATGGAAAGAATCCAATTCAAAAGACAATCCAATTGAAGAAAAGCAAAGCACAAACAAGTCCTCGGTGGTATCGGGCAATCTTGAAAAAATAGAGCAGGCTTATCAATTGATTCAAAAATCATACGTTAAAAAAGTGGATCACGAACAGCTCGTTCAGGGTGCCATTCAGGGGATGATCGGAACGTTGAAGGATCCGTACTCCGTCTATATGGATGCGGCAACGGCGGAACGCTTCAACGACAGTCTCGATTCATCGTTTGACGGAATAGGAGCACAGGTCACGATTGAGGAAGGCAAGCTGATCATTGTGGCGCCTATTAAAAATACACCGGCTGAAAAGGCAGGTCTCAAACCGCGGGATCAAATTTTAAAAATTGACGGTGAATCGGTGGAAGGGCTGGATTTATATGAAGCTACAACAAAAATCCGCGGGGAAAAAGGGACAGTTGTCAAGTTGGAGATTTTGCGCAAAGGGGCGAGCAAACCGTTTGCGGTGGAAATCACCCGTGAAGAAGTGCCGGTTGTGACCGTTTTTGCCGATATGAAAAAGAATGGGGATAAAAAAATCGGTTATATAGAGATCACCTCTTTTGCAGAGGGGACGGCCCGGGAGTTTACAAGCGAGCTGAACAGATTGGAGAAGGAAGGAATGGCCGGCCTCATTATCGATGTCCGTGGCAATCCGGGAGGCATGCTCTCCAGTGTGGAGGAAATATTACAGCAGTTGGTTACAAATAAAAAGCCCTACGTTCAAATCGAAGAAAGAAGCGGAAAAAAGAATCCTTATTTTTCTGGCCTGGAAGAAAGGAAAGCCTATCCGATTACTGTACTGATTGATGAAGGAAGTGCCTCAGCATCAGAAATTTTAGCCGGCGCCTTAAAGGAAGCCGAAGGCTATGATTTGGTGGGAACCAAGTCTTTTGGAAAAGGAACGGTCCAGCAGGCCATCCCACTTGAGGACGGGAGCAATATTAAACTGACGATGTTCAAATGGCTGACGCCTGACGGCAACTGGATTCATGAAAAAGGAATCGCACCGACGATAGAAGTCGAACAGCCGGAATATTTCCACGCTCATTCATTGACAGTCGAAAAAGAGCTGGCCCGTGACATGAATAGCGAAGAAGTGAAGATTGCCCAAGAGTTATTGACAGGGCTCGGCTATGGTCCGGGACGGACGGATGGATATTTCGACGGCCAGACGGAACGTGCCGTACGGGCATTCCAATCAATTGAAAAAGTGCCGGTAACAGGAAAAATTGATCAAAAAACCGCCGAAAAGCTGGAAGAGGCAGTCATCAAGGAAATTCAGGATGAACGAAATGATCTCCAGCTTCAGGTGGCATTAAAATCAATGAAATAAATCGGCAAACTTATCGACGGCCACGCAAGCCACTCTTGCGTGGCCGTTTTGGACTCATAATACCCGTTTTACAGTTGCAAACAGTGGGCAGGGGCCTGTACCTTTGTCTTCTTCTAAAAAAATATGCATTTCTCCCTGATAAAATCTTTGATAGAATAAGAGATAATCATTCATTCCAGAGGGAGGCTGCAAGATGGTGCAATTATGGCTGTTCGAATTAGCCAAGGGAATAGGCAGGCTTTTTCTGAATCCTGTATTATATTTTTCTATCCTACTGGTGCTCTTTGCCGGTTTTATTAGAATAAAAAGGGAACGGAACGATTTTAATGTCAGAGTCCATGACCAATTCCATGAACTGAAGCATTTGCTCCCTGCAGGACTTCTGGCAGGTATGAGCTTATCCATCATAACGATTATAACCGGATTGACGATTCCCCTCGAAATGTTTGCATTGATTGCCATCACCACCATTCTTCTGGGAGTGATCGGCAACGCCAGGCTGCTTTCTCCTGCATATACTGTAGGTCTTCCGATTCTAATTGTGTTTACTATCACGTTTTTTAGTGTACATATTCCTTACACAGATACATTATTGGAAAACAGCCGATTTTTAATAGGGATTCCCATTCTGCTTGGTGTTCTCCTCTTATCAGAAGGGATTCTAATGTTAAAAAACGGCTTGAAAGATGTTTCTCCCAAGCTGCGGACAAGCCGAAGGGGGCTTACGATAGGCGCACTTCAAATCAAACGGGTGTGGCTGCTCCCCATTTTCTTTTTTCTGCCTGCAGGCCCTTTGACGGCTCCGTTTGACTGGTGGCCGGTGATCGACTGGGGAACAGAGACGTATTCACTTATACTCGTCCCTTTTGCACTCGGCTTCCAGAACCAGGTCCAAAGCAGTTTGCCAAGCCAGGCGGTTGAAAGATTGGCAAAACAAATCATTCTTTTGGGTGTGATCATCCTTGCCGCATCGTCAGCCGGTTTCTATTACCAGGAATATATTCCTCCGGTTATTGCAGGCATCGCCATTCTCGGACGGCTGTTCATTTCATACAGACACCGTGTCAAGGAAAATAATACGCTCTATTATTTTACACCCCGAAACAGCGGAGTTATGATACTGGACATTATTCCGGGGACGCCGGCAAGTAAAATGGAGCTGAAAACGGGAGAAATTATCCAGGCCTGCAACAATGTGGCGGTTTCCAATAAAGATGAATTGTATAAAGCACTTTTGAAAAATCGTGCTTATTGCAAGCTTGAGGTGCTTGATGTGAAGGGCGAAATCCGATTTGAGCAATGTGCCCTCTACGAAGGCGATCACCACGAACTTGGGATTCTTTTTGTAGAAAAACGTTCGAAAGGCAATCGGGACAGAGCGATGTAGTCGGATATTGACAATAAAAGCGGATCAGACAAGGGCTGGCCCGCTTATTTGCTATGTATTCCGATGCCAATCTTCAATCCGCAGTTCATTTTCCAATAATAAAAAGGACTTACGAAAAAAGTATCGAATACTTTAATAGACTGTAATCTAGGCATTTATATACATATCATTCTATTTTTCATATTGCCAATTTTTCGTTTTAATGTAATAATGTTTTTGAAATATAGTAAGTCATCCTCAGAAGGGAGCGAGGCAGTGGATAATGCATTATTAAAAGTAGAAGGGCTGAGAACCTCTTTTTTTACAGATGATGGGGAAATCCCGATTGTAAACAGCATCGACTTTCATGTCCGATCCGGTGAAGTCCTCGGAATTGTCGGGGAATCGGGATGCGGAAAAAGCGTCACTTCTTTGTCTATCATGGGGCTTATTCCGGCACAAACGGGAAAAGTGGATGGCCAAATCTTATTTAAAGGAGAAAACCTCGCTTTGGCATCGGAAAAGCGAATGCGGCAAATCCGGGGCAATGAAATCGCCATGATCTTTCAGGAACCGATGACGAGCCTGAATCCGGTTTTTACCATCGGCGAGCAGCTGCTGGAAGCTATTCAGATCCATAGGAAACTACCAAAAAAGAAAGCAAAAGAGCGTGCGGTTGAAATGTTGAAGCTTGTGGGCCTTCCGCGTGCGGAGCAATTGCTCAATGAATATCCTCACCAGCTTTCCGGTGGGATGAGGCAGCGCGTCATGATCGCGATGGCGATGATCTGCAATCCGGAATTGTTGATTGCGGATGAGCCGACAACGGCACTGGATGTCACCATTCAGGCGCAAATTCTTGACTTGATGAAAGCGCTTAACAAAGACACGGATACTGCGATTATTATGATTACGCACGATTTGGGAGTCGTGGCTGAAATGTGCAGCCGCGTCATTGTCATGTATGCCGGGCATATCGTGGAAGAAGCGGATGTCAAAACGATTTTTAAAAATCCGAAACATCCCTATACGGTTGGATTGATCCAGTCTGTCCCGGATATGCGCCATAAAAAGGAGCGGCTTTATTCAATAGAGGGCAATGTGCCAAAACCCGGTTCAATCCAAACAGGCTGCCACTTCGCACCACGGTGTGAACATGCTTTTGACCGCTGCTTTGCCCAAACCCCTGACCTTTTGAATCTATCAGATGTACATAAAGTGAAATGTTGGTTGTATGAAACTAAGAAAAGCGAAAGCGCCTTGCCCATCGACGTACAGACTGGAGTGCCTCCGACGAGATAAAGGAAACACGGCGAGGAACGAGCCGATGTTGACTTATCGTAGGAGGAGGTGCGAAGTCTGCTAGTCGATAGGCGCTGGAGCTAGACATGACGCATATTATTCGAATAAAAAGCTTATCCTCATTTTTATCCTCTTTATAAGCGAAAAAGGAGAAGTCAGCGGATGACAGATCGATTATTGGAAGTCGAGGGTTTAAAGAAAAGCTTTCCCATCCAAGGCGGGGCGTTCGGGAAACAAATAGGCGAAGTGAAAGCGGTTGATGATGTATCGTTTTTTATTAAGAAAGGCGAAACATTGGGGCTTGTCGGCGAAAGCGGATGCGGAAAGTCAACGACAGGCAAAACGCTGCTCCGTCTTCTGGAACCGACAGAAGGAAAAATATACTTTGAAGGAAAAGAGATCACGAACCTTCCCAAAAATGAAATGCGCCGTCTTCGCAGGGAAATGCAGATGGTGTTCCAGGACCCGTTCGCTTCCTTAAACCCAAGGCATAAAGTTGAAAAAATATTGGAGGAGCCATTGATCGTTCATGGCGTGACAGATTCAAAAGAGCGAAAGAAAAGGGTGCGCCAGCTGCTGGAAATCGTGGGGCTCAATGATTATCACGCAAAGAGGTATCCTCATCAATTCAGCGGGGGCCAACGGCAAAGGATCGGCATTGCAAGGGCCTTGGCTGTCCATCCAAAGCTCATTGTAGCGGATGAGCCTGTCTCTGCCCTTGATGTATCCATCCAATCGCAAGTTTTGAACCTGCTGAAGGATTTACAGGAAGAATTTGATTTGACCTATCTATTTATCGCACATGATCTGGGGGTTGTCCGGCATATCAGCGATCGGGTAGGAGTCATGTACCTTGGAAGGATCGTGGAGCTTGCGGATAGCGAAGAATTGTATGAAAATCCGAAACATCCATATACGAAAGCGCTATTATCGGCTGTACCTGTTCCAGATGTTGATTTCCAAAAGGAGCGAGTTATTTTACGCGGAGATGTGCCAAGCCCGGCGAATCCGCCAGCGGGCTGTGCGTTCCATACGCGCTGTCCGGCGGCAATGGAACAATGTGCTCACAAACGTCCATTGTTCAAAGAAGTTGAAAAAGGCCATTACGCGGCGTGCCACTTGTATGAGTGACTGATCGCGTGAAATAAATAAAAGGCAAAAATCATGAATGGGGGCAAAAACATGAAGAAGGGTTTATCCATTGCTTTTTCACTGCTGCTCGTCCTGTCTTTGGCTCTTATGGGCTGTTCCGGATCGAAAGAGACTGGAAAAGAAAAGGGCGGAGAAAAGAAAGAAAAAACAGCTGAAAGCGGCGGAACAATGATTTACGCTCGCGGAGGGGATGCAGTCAAGCTTGACCCAATAACGGTTACGGACGGTGAATCCTTAATCGTAACGCACCAGATACTTGAGACACTTGTGAAATATGAGAAGGAAACGGCGGACATTGTCCCGGGCCTTGCCAAAGACTGGGAAGTTTCTGATGACGGGACAACGTACACATTCGAATTGGAGGAAGGTGTAAAGTTCCATGACGGCACTGATTTCAATGCGGATGCAGTCGTTAAAAACTTCGAACGTTGGATGAACGGGAAAGACGAAGCGGAATTCCCTTATTTTGTTTCTCAATTTGGAGGGTTTAAAGGTGAGGAAGCCGCAGTTATTAAAGAAGTGAAAGCGGTTGATGAACATACGGTTGAGTTCACTTTATTCAGACCGCAAGCGCCATTCCTAAAGAACTTGGCCATGACACCGTTTGGCATTTCAAGCCCGGCAGCCATTGAAAAGTTTGGTGACAAATACATCGAAAATCCGGTTGGAACAGGACCGTTCAAGTTTGAGAGCTGGAAACGGAATGACACAATCACAGTCGTCAAAAATGAGGACTACTGGAAGGAAGGGCTTCCGAAGCTGGATAAAGTCATCTTTAAAGTCATCACGGACAACTCTGCCCGTTTAAACGCATTGATTAAAGGTGAAGTGGACTTAATCGATGGGTTAAATCCAAGTGACGTCGAAAAGGTAAAAGCGGATAGCAACCTGCAAATTTTTGAGCGTCCGTCTATGAACGTCGGCTATTTGGGATTCAATGTTGAAAAGGAACCTTTTGATAACAAAAAAGTCCGCCAGGCCATCAGCCACGCAATAAACAAGCAGGCGATCATCGACAACTTCTATGAAGGAACGGCTGAACCAGCGAAAAACCCGATTCCGCCTTCCATCAACGGATATAACGACGAAATCGAAGATTATGAGTTTGATTTGGATAAAGCGAAAAAGCTGCTGGAAGAAGCCGGATTCAAGGATGGATTCAAGATGGATTTATGGGCCATGCCAGTACCACGTCCATACATGCCAAACGGCCAAAAGGTGGCTGAAGCAATCCAGGCTGACCTTGAAAAGCTCAACATTGAAGCCAATATTGTTTCGATGGAATGGGGCACTTATTTGGAAAAAGTACGGGATGGAGAAGCTCCGATGTTTATGCTTGGATGGACTGGCGACAACGGGGACGCAGATAACTTCCTATATGCCCTGTTGGATAAAGACAGCATCGGATCCAACAACTATTCAAGGTATGCGAGTGAGGATGTTCACAAGCTGTTGATTGAGGCACAAACAGAAACGGATGAAGATAAGCGCAGCGAACTGTATAAAGAGGCATTGGAAATCATTCACGATGATGCTCCATGGGTACCGCTCGCCCATTCCGTGCCGCAGCTCGCCGGAAAGAGTACAATAGACGGATTCTTCCCGCATCCGACAGGGTCTCAAGCGTTTGACGATGTGTCAATGGAATAGGGATTTGCGAGGGGAGTGGGCGTACTCCCCTTTTTTGGCTGAGTAAGAGAGTATAAGATTTTTTAGCTTTAAAATTTTGAACAAAGCCTTTTGTTGTCTAGCTCCAGCGC
>NZ_VEKZ01000081.1:0-11020 GCF_007681465.1 Siminovitchia fortis | reverse complement strand
TAGAAGTATATAAAGTGAGGATATTATCAAAAGAACTAATTCCGGAATCGCAGCTCCCTTTTTAAAGGGAGTTTCTTTTGCTTAAGCATCTGGAATAATGCGCCAAACTATTTCCAAATCTGAAATAAAGTGATCAAACCGGCACACTATTTCAGGTTTTTCACCGGAGTTAATTTGAAATTAGGTGTCTGAAATAATGTGCTAGTTTACACTATGTTTTCCATTATTTTCACTTCCTCTCATATACCCAAGAGTATATCATGCATATATACACTATACATCCTATTTACAGTATGTACAATGATAAATTCTGATTTCCTCGTTTTTTTCACAAAAAAAGACCTTAATTTTTATTAAAGTCTTCAATGCATGTTCATATTTTCTACATTTGTATTAGCTTATGTAAGTCCTTAAAATTTAATTATTTACCCTGATTCCCATGCGCAGATTTCATATAAAACATAATTTCATCTAAAGAAGCTTTCTCTATCACAACGTGATCATCAAATACCTTTTGTACCTCTTCTGCATTTTTCGATAGAGCTTGAAAGACATCTTGAGAACGTTCTATGTGTATGAAGTGTGCTTCTGTATCCCGATCAAGTAAATCCGTACTTCCTTTCACTAAGACATATTGTTCCTGCAACTCATCCAAGCGTTGGTTAAGAAGAATTTTCCCTTTATTAACTAATACAATATAATCAGCGAAACGCTCCAAATCGCTTGTAGTATGCGTTGAAAAAAATATGCTTTTCCCCTCATTTACCATAACTTCCTGAAAAATATCTAATAATTCTCTTCGAAACGTTGGATCTAATCCTGCTGTCGGTTCATCCATAATAATTAATTCAGCATTATGAGATAAGGCAATAGCTATAGAGGCCTTCATTTGCATTCCCTTAGAGAAATTTTTAACAGATTTATTTAAAGGCAGCTCAAATTGATTAACGTACTTATTAAACTGTTTATTGTCCCACTGTTTATAAGCTGGAGCAACAATTTTAATAATCTCCTTCAAGTTTAGGAATTCATAATATATATTGCTGTCGTAGACAAAGCCTATTCGGTCTTTAATTTCTTTTTCATGATTGGCATAGTCCATTCCGAATACTCTTACTTTTCCTTTATCCGGTTGTAATAGATTCATTATTAACTTAATTATAGTTGACTTTCCTGAACCGTTTGCACCAATAAATCCAGTTGTGTATCCTTGTTTTATCTGTAAATCTATATTATCTATAGAGAATGTCTGAAGATTTTTAGAAACGCCATGCAACTCAATTACATTTTCCATTCCTCTCACTCCTCGTACAGCAACTTTAATAAATCTTGTAATTCTTCATAAGATAATCCGATCTCCTTACTGTTGGAGATAACAGCAGTTAATTGCTCTTCAATCACTCGCAGTTTTTTTTCTCTAATAACATCTAAATTTTGTTCTGCTACAAATGAACCTTTCCCAGCAATTAGGTATATGAACCCCGCCTTCTCTAATTCTTCATATGCACGCTTTGTAGTGATAACACTAATTCTTAAATCCTTGGCCAATTGTCTTATGGAAGGCAGAGCTGTTCCTTCCTTTAACTCACCTGAAAATATTTTAGATTGTATTTGTTTGAAAATTTGCTCATAAATAGGTTCTTTTGAGCTGTTAGATATAATGATTTGCATGCAGATACCTCCTCATCTGTGTGTATCTATTGATCATGTCACGGAAATCTTTGAAGTAAAAAAAACTTTTATCTTGCCCCCAACTTAATTCATATATGATTCAAGTATTTCTCTTTATATATTATATATACCCGCTATATACTGTTCAACTAACGATTGTTTTTCCTGCCTAAGAAAGCGCCCATTCTCTATTTAACGGAGGTGTGTTTTTTCGAATGATCCCTTAATCTGCCTTTTCGGGGGAATAGGTAAAACGCCAAACTGTTTTAAGTTTTCAATAAAAAAAGAGCCCTTTTGAAGACAGAAGGGTACTCTTCTAAAAAATTTTACAATAACCTTCATCTTTTTCTGGTTAAGTTATAGTTGCTTATATTTTGTCTTTTATCGTAGGCGCCCTGCTTATTACGTAAGAGTTGAAATTCTTTGGGCGGCAATACAATGATTTGATCTTCGATTTCAACAGTTTGTTTTTTTCGTCCAATTTGAGATTGCCAATCGTAACGATAGATGAATAGGCTATCCGATATCGGCGCAGCAATGCTTTTACACGCAGTACAAATTCAACGGGATCAAACGGCTTCACGATATAATCATCGGTTCCGCTCCGAAAACCGTCCACCTTATCTTTCGTTTCCCCTTTTGCGGTTACGATTAAAATCGGAACAGTCGAAAATTGACGTATTTCTTGGCATACATCAAAGCCATCCACCTTTGGCATCATAATATCAAGTATTACTAAATCAACCTGATTATTTCCCATCAAACATATGGCTTCTTCACCGTCAAAAGCTTGCAAAACCTGAAAGCCTTCAGGCTCAAGGTAAAGTTTTATAAGCCGTTGAATATGTATGTCATCCTCTGCTACCAATATCCGAATCACTTTCCATCATCCTTAAACTCGTATTCTCGTTTATTTGATTCCATCTCATATTATACTATTTTTATATTCAGATACTTGCACTCAAAAAGATTCGTTTTTTTACTGCATAGCAATCGTATTACTGCGAAATCAAAATATAAAAAAAGCCTAATTCATCGTTTTTGCAATAAAATTAGGCTTATCTTTTTTCGCTAAAGGAAATATACATTTTAAGTTTGGAAGTGTTTTTCCTGAATGGCTTTTTGAAGATTGAATTTCCGCACAATCACCAGGAGAACAAAAGCCGCCATGAAACAGGTGGCCCCTCCTGCTCCGACCAACACGTGCGAAACGCCAATCCACTTGGCCAGAAGCGCGCCCGCAGCAGGTGCCATAAGCATACAGAATGTTTGTAATGACGCGGCTGCGGCAGATACTCTTCCCATCATCTGTTTAGGTGTCTCTGATTGTAAAATATACCCATAGGGCGCCGATTCCCCAGAGGCCATGAAGCCGAGCAAAAAGGCGGCAAATCCCCATGCCAATGGAGGAAAGCGGATCATTCCCATACTGCCAAGCCCCATTAGAATGATGAATGACCCGCTAAAAAGAAATGCACTTGACATGACATGAATCGGTTTTCTTTTCCAACGCGTCCAATTCCCCATGAACAGGGAGCCTGCTACGCTTCCAAGACCTACAGCACTAATCAGCAGCCCAAAATCCCCTTCAGAAAAGCCAAGCTTTTGGGCAATAAATACAAATAGCCCGTCATACAGAAAAATGATAAAAAACGCTACAGAAGATAGAATGACTGAAGTTCTTAACAAAGGGGTTTTCGCAATGTGTTTCATGCCTTCAGTCAGTTCTTTCCAATAACCATTATTTTCAGATCTAACCGGGGTATCACTCTCCTTTTCATCCACGTTGGCAAGAGTCAATAAAAATAAAATAGCGATGAAAAAACCGGCAGCTTCAAATAAGAAGGGACTTTTTGCCCCAAACAAACCGATGATGCTTCCGCCAATGGCAGGACCGGCAATTTTCATCGTGTTCGCAGAAAGCTGGCTCAGTGTGACTGCCTCCGGGAGGTGTTTCTCTGGGATGGTCAACCGAATCGTGCTTTGTCTTGCAGGATCGTAAACGGCAGCGAATATCCCCTTTAAAAACACAAAAAATAAAAGAAAATATAGATTGGGAGAAAAAAACAGCCCTCCAACAAACACGATTCTGAACAATAGACAAACGATCATCACTTGCTTCTTGGGGAGCCGATCCACGAACACACTTGCAAAGGGACCGATGATTACCCAAGGCAGCCCCAATGTTATGATAACTGCGGCAATGGCTGTTTCATCCAGTCCCCAATGATAGGCAACAATAACTTGTAAAGCAATCAAATCCAGCCAATTGCCGAGGTCTGAAAAAACTTGTGCACCAAATAACGAACGGAATGGACGGAATGTTAAAGGCTTTAATATGCCGGCTTTCATGGCCTATTCTTCCTTATCCGCTTGGATCGTTTGCTTAGCCTTCCTTCGCCTTGCCAGCAGTTTTTCTGTATTCCCATTCGGGTCCTGTCCTTGGGGGAGCTGGTCTTTTTCCAATGCGTCTATCGCTTCTTCAATCCATTTTAACTCCGCTTCCAGCCGCATTTCGGTATACCGGATGGGCAGCATGCCCACTTTGCTGATGTAAGATATCCCGTTTGTCGGCCAATTTTTCACAAAATCGAGCAAATCTTCCGTTTTCTCTTTTCTTTTTTGCAGATGACCGATTAATACGGAGTATTCCATGTCTTCATGCCAGGCGGACATCTTCATGAATAATTCATCTCTAATAACCGGGTAGGCCGGGGGCTGTCGAAGCCAGTTTTCAAATTCCTCCCACCCTTTTGGAGTAAGCTCGTAAAGTTTCTTTTTACGTCCTCCCTCCTCCTCTTCAATCGAATAAATAAACCCTTCTTCTTCAAGCTTCTTCAATTTTGGGTAAATACTGCCATAACTCATCCCCCAGTACAGTCCGGCAGCTTTATGCTCAAACTCCGACTTTATATCGTAACCTGTACTGGGCCAAAAACTTAAAATGGCAAGAATCGAATGTTCGATTGACAACCTTGCATTCCCCTTTCACATATCATAATGATGTATCAATTTGATACATCATTATGATATGTGAAAGCGCTGTAAAAATCAACCAAATAACTGAAAAATCTTTAAGACGGGGCAATTCAAAGTTGGAACTGTGAAAACAGCCAAATGAAATAAAGCCCGGCACGATTGCCGAGCTTGTTTAGAAAAGGCAGAATGCAGCTTTCCTTCTAAAAGCAGAATGTCCAATTGTCGTCCTTGTTACTTCCTGTTGTTCATGATGTCGTCTTGTGTCTATTTTTTTCGGCAAAGCCCGTGGCTTCTGTTTTTAACCAATCGGCCATCTTCTCAATATCTTTTGAAAAAACCCGGTCATGTTCAATGAATGGCACGATCTTTCTGGCCTCTTCCAAAAACTCTCCAGTGACTGTCGCCATTTTCTCTTTTCCCCGCGTTTCCGCGGCCTGCAAACTGCAAATCGCTTCAATGGCCAATACACGTCTTGTGTTTTGGATAATTTGATACGCATGCCTTGACGCAATTGTTCCCATGCTTACATGATCTTCCTGATTCGCAGAAGATGGGATGGAATCAACGCTTGCCGGATGAGCCAATGTTTTATTTTCCGATACCAATGATGCCGCGACATACTGCATGATCATGGCACCTGACTGCAAGCCCGGCTCAGGGCTTAAAAATGGGGGCAGGTCATTTAGTTGCGGATTCACCAACCGTTCAATCCGGCGTTCCGAAATGTTGGCAAGTTCAGCCACTGCGATCGCCAGGAAATCCATTGCCAATGCAATTGGCTGTCCGTGAAAATTCCCGCCCGATAATACCTTTTCCCCGTTATCAAAGACTAAAGGGTTATCCGTAGCCGCATTCATTTCGATTTCCAGTTTCTCTTTTACATAGTTCAATGCCTGCCATGAGGCTCCATGCACTTGCGGGATGCACCGTATTGAATAAGCATCCTGAACGCGGATTTCTCCTTGTTTCGTTGTCAACCGGCTGTCTGACAGAAACCGACGGATCCGTTCGGCTACTTCCGCCTGCTCCCTGTAGCCGCGGACTATTTGAATATCCTCGTCAAATGCATCGATGATGCCGCGCAGGCCTTCAACTGTGACAGCAGAAATAAGTTCTGCTTGATAAGCCAATTTTTCGGCTTCCAAATAAGCGATAACTCCCATAGCCGTCATTGCCTGTGTTCCGTTGATGAGAGCCAAACCTTCTTTAGCCGTCAAACTGATCGGGAAAATGTCTTCTTTCGTCAAGGCGTCAATTGCAGATGTTCTTTTCCCTTTATAAAAGACTTCACCCTCTCCAATTAAAACAAGGGCCAAGTGCGAGAGAGGAGCCAAATCGCCGCTGGCTCCCAAGGAGCCTTGCTGTGGAATAACCGGATGAATGTCCGCATTGATCAAATCCAACAGCCTTTCGATGACAACTGGGCGAACACCTGAAAATCCTTTCAGCAACGCATTGGCACGAAGCAGAACCATCGCCCGCGATACGATTTCCGGAAAAGGGTCGCCGACTCCGCAGGCATGGGATCGAATTAAATTCAACTGTAATTCTTCGACATCTTCTTTCCCGATCAATACATCACTGAATTTTCCAAATCCTGTTGTAATCCCATAGACGATCCTTTCTTCGGACACGATTTTTTCTACCGCTATTCTGCTCTCTTCCACTCTCTTCATGCTATCCTCCGAAAAATGGACCTTATCCCGATCATACAGAACTTTCTTTACCTCGGAAAAAGTGAGTGAATTGCCATTAAGTGTGACCATTTGAATTCTCCTTTCATACTTCCTTTAGTTAAGTAAAGCAGCCATGAAAAAGGGGGCTATATCTTGGAATCGTGATGATTCCAAGATATAGCCCCCTGTTAACTAATCTAATAAACTATGGGCAATTATATATGGTTGATTCCCAATCCGATGGTTTCATGCTCGGATCCTTTCACTGGCGCTCCTATCGTCCCGTATAAAGCAACAGCAACCCAGTCTCCTTCCAGCTCATTGTCATACGGATTTCCCCGTAAAACAGCAAATGACAGGCCGACCGTTCGAAGGATGGAGCCTATTTGTACCTGGCCCCTTGTAATCCCATGCAGTGCTTCGATGATCGCATGGTATAGAGCATGCATCTCACGATAAACGTCCGAACGGACAATCCCGTTTTTCTTCGCGGCCGTTTCAATGGCAGCGACCACTTTATGCGCATCCATCGAACCAACTTTCCCTATACAGCCTTTCCATTTTGACTGCTCCAGTTTTTTCAACTGCTCGGCGGGATGATCGGACAGCAGGAGGAGAACCGCATGACGGCCAATTCGACGATCTTTATTCAAAGACATATAAAACAACTCTTTTTCTAATAACTAAACTGATCATCTCAATTGTAAGCGCTTTTCGAATTCATGTCAATAAGTTTGACGGTTGCCATGCCACAGACATTGGAACTGCTATGCCGGAAACCCACGGCATTTCCATTCTAATCATCCTTATCTGCTTCTTCAATTCGCTCGTTTATCTCTTGTTTTTCTTCACTCCACCAAAGTACATTATTTGTATCTTCTATGACTTCTTTGATTTCATGTTTTTCTGCAACTGCGGGAGGAGAGCCGCGCAGCGGTTTTCCGGAAGTGTTTTTCAGGAATAAAGTAACAAACACAATTCCAATTAGCGAAGCGAAAATTAAGTAATATGCCGGCATTAGCTGGTTTGTGGTGGTATTAATCAACCACGAAATCAGCAGAGGAGCCGTTCCTCCAAATATCGATGCGGAAATATTGTAAGTAACTGCCAAGCCCCCGTACCTGACTTCTGTAAAAAACAGAGATGGCAGCTGTGAAGTCATCGTGCCTTTTATGCCTGACAAGAGTGCACCTAATATCATCAATCCTAAGAAAACGAGCCAATTACTGCCGCTTCCAATTAATAAAAACGCTGGAACAGCCAACAAAATAATACCCATCAAACTCATCTGAATGATTCGTTTATTTCCGACCCGATCTCCAAAATATCCTATGGCTAATACAATCGGAATCATAATAAACATAACAACCAAAATTAACAGGAGCCCTTTGGTTTCTCCATAGCCCAAAACCGCTGTTAAGTGAGAAGGCATATAGGTCAGGACTGTATAATCAATCACATTATAAAAGAACACTAAGACCAAACACATAAATACCGAACGGCGATGAAACAGAAATAGTTCTTTCATGGAGACATGCGGCTTTTTACCTTCTTCTTTTTTCTCCTCCATCGCAGCAAATGCAGGTGTTTCTTCGAGATGGTTCCTGAGATACAGACCTATTATGCCAATTGGGCCGGCAATCAAAAATGGCACCCTCCAGCCCCAATCCAGCATCGTATCTGACCCCAAAGCATAGGTGAGTACTGTAACCAGCCCGGCACCGGCTATATATCCGGTTAGTGTGCCAACTTCCAGCCCGCTTGCCATAAACCCGCGCTTTTTGTCTGGTGTAGATTCAGCAATAAAAGTCATTGCGCCGGCATATTCTCCGCCCGTGGAAAACCCTTGCACCAATCTTGCACACAGCAATAGAATCGGTGCAGCTATTCCAATAGATGCGTAACTTGGAATCAACCCAATGCTGAGTGTGGCAGCGGCCATCATAATTAATGTGACGGCTAAAATTTTTTTTCGCCCAAATCGATCACCCAACATTCCAAAGAACATCCCGCCAATCGGCCGAACAAGGAAGGCAGCCGCAAATGTTCCGAAGCTAAATACCAGCTGGGCAGAATCGCTTACACCCGAGTAAAACACTTTCCCGATGACAACAACCAAATAGGAATAAATGCCGAAATCAAACCATTCCATTGCATTCCCCAATGCAGTAGCCACGACAGCTTTTTTCGCGATATCCGCGTCTATAACTGTTACATCATCCTTGTGGAATTTGTATTTTCTTCGTTTGTTTTTTTCTTTTTTCCGATCCATTGCAGAATCCTCCTTGACCACTTCCTTTCATAGCTTTTCCCCCAACTGCAAAATTTTATGACGATCTTAAAGCTGTCTTTCGTTCCTAGAAAATATCGGGATGATAACATCGTGCCTTTGGAGACATTATTTTTACCTTTAAGTCACAGTTTTGTTGAGACATCCCTTGCTTTTTTCCAAAAGTGGCCATCTGTTGATATAATTGAAAAGTTAGACCACCTATTTCGGTGGTCCCATAAACTTTGCAGGAATAGTTATAAGCTGCCCAAATCAATCCAATCAGCTTAAAGGATTTCCCGTTGCTGGATCTTTTCGCCTTACTTGCTTTTCCGTTTTGATAATTGGGTTCTATCCTCCATTTGGGGAGGTTCTTCCATCCACCCATGTTTTATTGCGAGGTTTCCCCCATCATTCGCAAATTCCAAAATATCCTTTGCAATCATCATCATTTTCATTGGCAAATCTTTCCTTAAGCTGAAGGAGGTGCCGATAGCACTGCTGCCTATCCCAAAATCACTTAACAAAGGACGTGTTATACAACATAAGCTTATCTGAAAAAGGGGACATTGTTGAGTCTGTTACTCCTCCGGCTGACGTGGACGGAACATTGATGTCGCTATCTAATAACACTTCAGTAAATTTCGAGATGATGGTTTTAGCCAATTCTTTACCCCGGAAAAAGTATTTCGCAATCTCTTCTTCCTTAGCTACTTGAGCAAACCCTGTCATTAATTTCATCCCCAAAATATTTGATTCAATCCCCTGATAAAGATAAGCCACTTCAATAGTATTTAATGATCTTCTGTGACCCATTATTTTAAATCCTGAACGGTACTCCTTGCCTTCCGCAAACTTTACATGCTTAGGTAAAGTCACATATGGAGATTTTGGGAGCACGCCCTTGCCCAACTAACACTGGGTCGCACTCACCAAAATTTCCTCGGCAAATTCCGAGGATTTTCTGTACAGCCCCATAATATCCTTCCGGTAAGCCATCGTCATATGCAATGCGTGAATACCTGTGGCAATTTTCATCATTGTACGCAAATACATGACATCAAAAATGTCATCAAATAATCGTGGAGCATCACAATTCACATCTTTTTCAGTGAACCCAACCGGAACTACCGCTCCTTCTTGCTTGAAAATCTGAGCCAGTTCACTAACAAATTCGGTTTCTCCTTCGTAAAATGTTTGCAATACTTCTATGCATTCTGGATCTTGATTTTTTGACAAAAGGTAATCAACAACTCTTACCATCATCGTCTTTTTTTGGTAAACAATCCAAAGGGTTGCTAGCTCAGATGACGTTAACGGTATATGCTTTGTATTCGTATTGTTTTCAGTCTCCATTTGGTTTTAATCCCTGCCCTCGATTATATAAGGATATTTTCCCTCCCCATCGCATAAAATATCCCACTTTATTTCCCTCAGGCTATGAAGTTAAAGAGTTTTTTATTCAAAATAATATCAATCCAACGGTCAAATATGAGATTTCCGATGATCAATCGATTATAGCTTTGGTCAAGGCAGATCTTGGTATTAATATTAGGCCAGAACTTGTTCTTACAAACGCACCGACTGGAATTAATGCAATTGATTTCGAAAAAGAGGCATATCGGATAATTGGACTAGGTATTACAAAGCAACCATCACATGCAACAAAAAGTTTTATTTCTATAGTTTCTGATTTATACAACTCAATGAAAAGTTAAGCACCATCGATACTTCCACAACTTAATTGTCATACTATCTCAAGGCAAAAAAAATAGAACCTCCCTTGAGACCTAACAAGTTCCAGGGATGGTCTATTTCATTGACTACTCGAGCCAGCCACTCTTTGAGAGGCGACTATCGTAAAAGACCGTAAGTGTGGCCAGCACTTGCGGTCTCTTTTTACTTTACGAGCTTTAAATGTTCAGAGTAATATCTTAGAGCTCTCCCATAATTGCCTATTCCTGCGTCATTCGTAGTTTCTACAAGTGTCTTTAACATAATTTCCAGTGCTTTTTGATGTTCATTTAGACTATTTAAAGTAAGGGCCTTAAAAATATCGAGTGGCCGGTAATCCGGAAATAGATCTTTCCCTTTTGTTAATACATCAAGAGATTTATGATAAGATCCTAATACTCTTACGTACTACCTAAACAAACATATGCATCTTTTAACAGTTCATCGGGCAAACCAATTTTTATCGCTTTTTTATAAAATTCCAGTGCTTCTTCTTCTAATCCCAGAGCATCATGAATTTGACCGCATTGAAAGTTGATTTCAGCATTCATTGGCTGATCGTGTAATATTTCAACTGAAACCTCTCCCCATTAAAATGGGGAGGTTCCCGGACCCTAAAGAGTCACGGTCCATTGCGACAAATCGCAATGGCGCGTGTGTACTTTGTGCTTTTCCCTTTCCGGATGAGGTT
>NZ_VEKZ01000080.1:0-11140 GCF_007681465.1 Siminovitchia fortis | reverse complement strand
TTGTAAATTGTTCCCAAAAGAGCGCTGAATTAGTTTTCGGCAAATTTACTTTCGTAATTTGGGATAAATAAGGCAAAAAACAAGGATTTGGTTAATATAAGCGGAAAAACTTCCCTTATTTCGTGTGAAATATATGTATTTCCCAAATTAAACGGAATTTTTCCGTTTATTTCAATCACAAGTGAATCAGGTGATAATTCACATCTATTTTAGCCATTCAATTATCAGATAGAGAATATTTATTCGCAAGTTGTTATTTACTATGTGATTTATCGTACGATTTTATATACTAATTTGCGATACAGCAATAAAAAAGTAGTGCTAAAGTTGTTGCGATTTAGCATCCTATTTCCGTTGCGATTTGCTGTTTTGCACCCTTAAAGTGAACCCGTTACATTTATAAGGAGGCCTTTTTCTCCTATCATAACAAGAGATTGTTTAATATGTCTTCATTCAGGAAAAATAATTTAAAAAGGAGCGGTGCCCATGAATGTATTGATTGCCGGAGCTTGCGACGATACCGGCCGGTGTTTAGTCGATTATTTAGCCAAAAACACCGATCACGAAACATATGCTGTGGTTCATGAAGAAGAGCAGAAACAGACTTTGGAATATATTGGCCAGGACAGAATTTCCACTATGCCTTCAGATGTGGAGGAATTGAATGCTTTGACAGAAGAAATGGACGCCGTGATTTATGCAGGAGGCTGTGATGTCAAAACGAATGACCAGAAAGTGATCAAATCCGTGTTGGAGGATACAAAGGCGCTGATTAATGCTGCGGCCCGCAATAAAGTGAAACGTTTTATTCTACTCAGTGCAATGGGGGCGGATGATCCGCAGGGCTCCAAAGAAGATTATTTATATAAAAAGCGGGAAGCGGAGGATTATTTAAAAAATACCGGGATGGATTTTACTATTATACGTGCTGGGGAGTTATCCACCGAAAAGCCGTCCGGAAAAGTCAAGCTCGAGGAAAGCATCAACTGGATCAAAGATCCGGCCGTTTCATGCGAAGATGCCGCCAAAGTGATTGCCGCATCCCTTGATTCCGACCGTATGACAAATAAGACAGTTGAGCTGATATCAGGGGACACTTCAGTAGAGGATGCCCTTCAAAAAATGTAAGGCGGGTTAAGCCTTCCGAACGAGGCGCTCCCGCCTTTTGATCACCCCAGTTTCATTTCTTTCCTTGCGCGGCCCGACCGGATCAGCCACATATGGACGAAAAACTCTACAAGTGTTAATAGAAGAGCAGTGACAACAGCTCCAAAAAAAGTAACTTGAGCGGTAAAAAAGAAATAGCCTAAAATATAAATGATTAATGTAGAAAAAACAAAGTCCGTAATTGTACTGAACCAAAACGTGTTTCTTGACAATAATGCCCATTCGAGCAAATGTCCCGCAACAGCCAATGTGGCACCAATGACAATGGGCTGGTAGACATGGGAGAAGTTCACGTTCGTCAGCATACTTCCCGCGATGGCCACAACAATGGGGCAGATGATCAGTTTCATGATGAGATTCAACATAAAAAAAGGCCTCCTTTATTGAAAAGGATGCCAAGACTTCTGCTTTTTTATTCCTTTCCCTTCCTCATTCTTTCTTAAGCGTCACTAGAACAATCTCGGGACGGTTAAAAATCCTGTATGGAATGATGCTGTTACCGAGTCCCCGGCTTACGGCCATCGTCGTAATGCCTTTCGTATAGATTCCCGCGGTATATGTCGGGAACCAGCCCTGACCAGGAGCAATAATGCCGCCGATCCCCGGAATCCGCACCTGCCCGCCATGCGCATGGCCGGTAAAAATCAGATCGACCTGCCTGTCAACATAAACATCAAACACCTCGGGCCGGTGAGAAAGAAGCAGCCGATAATTTTGGTCGGGTATACCATCAAAAGTACGGTCCATATACTTGGCAATCGTTTTCTCAGAAGGCTTGGCCGGCTCCATCAAAGGATCCTCAATGCCCGCAATCACGAGCTGTTCCCCGTTTTGCTCCAGAACCTTTGCTTCATTATTCAGTACATTGACCCCCAAGGCCCGAAGGGCACCTGTGATTTCATCCACCTGATTGACGGCAACTTCATGATTGCCCGTAACATAATATACGTCTGCAACGCCGACCAATTTCCTGACGAGATGGAGGCTTTTTTCAAGATCATACCGGTTGCTGTCAATCAGATCTCCCGTCAGAAAAATCAAGTCCGGATTCAGTTTTTTTACTTTTTCGGCCAATTTCACTTGTTCTCTTCCAAATTCCGCGTCATGCAAATCCGACAGCTGCACAATGACGAGTCCATCAAAGGCTGCCGGAATCCGGTCAGACGATATTTCATGGGAAGACACCTGAAGCCAGTGATTATTGACATATAAAAACACACCGACGAGTGCAATAATAAGAATGATTTTCAATAATTTATTTTTCATCTTTGTCAAATTCGGATTTTACTAATTTCATAGATTTCCGTCCCCTTCTATCCTCTGCATATTGTATCATTTTTTTCTTGGCCGAATAATGCCTGTACTAAATTTTATGCAAACGGCGGGCGGCTTGATTACAAAAAAAAGCCAGCCAATCGTGTCATCCACAGATTGACTGGCGTATTTTTAAGGCTGCTGGACTTCTTTATTGTAATACTCGACGCTGTACTGCGCGCCTTCCCCGACCATTTTTGCATCTTCATGATCGTGTGGGTCAGGGCGTCCGGCTTTTTCCAACAATTCCGGTTTTTTGCGTCCTCCCCAAAGGTTCGATACTTTTTCCTTTATTTTTTCAAACATATCCATCGCTTTTCCGCGGTTTTCCTTAGTAGATAAAAGAGCCCCTGCCACACCAACTCCCAACAGTACATAAGGCATTTTTCCGGGTTTACCCATTAAGAGGTTCCTCCTTTATTCCTTTCCCCATATTTACCCGATTTTTCATAATGAAAACATGTTTTTATACCATTTTTATATCGGCGTGTTTCGCGGCGTTGATTAGCTCTTTAATGTCATCCGGCTTTTCATCTGCGAGCGCCCGGACGATCTTGCTTCCGACAATGACTCCGTCGCAGTGCCGGCTAAGACTTTGCACGTGTTCCGGCGTAGAAACGCCAAAGCCTGCCAATACCGGGGCGGAGGATAAAGATTTCAATTCTTTCAAATATCCTGCAACCCCTTCTTCATATTCAGATCTGGCCCCAGTCGTTCCTTTTACAGTCACCGCATAAAGGAACCCTTCCGTCCGTTTCGCGATTTCTTCCAGCCTGCTGCGCGGACTTGTCGGAGCAGCGAGGCGGATCAAGGCAATTTCATGTTTGGAAAGCGCGGGGACCACCAACTCCTCTTCCTCAAGCGGAAGATCCGGAATGATGACGCCGTCTACACCTGCTGCTTCACATTCTTCGGCAAACCGTTCCACTCCATAGACAAAAATCAAATTGAAGTAAGTCATCAGAACGATCGGAATCGAGCGCGATGCCTTGGATCCTTTCAATGTGTCCAGCACTTTTTCCAATGTTGTTCCATTGGAGAGCGCCCTGATTCCCGCTTCCTGTATCGTCGGGCCGTCTGCCACCGGATCGGAAAATGGAATGCCTAATTCAACGACAGTCGCCCCGCTTTTTTCCAAAAATGAAATTTGGTCCGCTAATTTTTCAAGGCCTCCGTCGCCCGCCATGATATAAGGGACAAAAACTTTGTTTCCCTGCTGCAAAACGCCCTGAATCGCTTCATCAATCCTTTTTTTACCCATTCTGTCCGCCTCCCAACACTGCTCTTACTGTTTCGACATCCTTGTCCCCTCTTCCGGACAAGCAGATGACCAATGTTTCTTCCGGACTCATTTCTTTAGCCAGTTTGATGGCATAAGCGACGGCGTGTGAGCTTTCCAAAGCGGGAATGATGCCTTCCGTTTTCGATAAAAACTGGAAGGCTTCCAATGCTTCACCGTCTGTCGCGGAAGTGTATGCCACTCTTCCGGAATCTTTTAAATAGGCATGTTCCGGACCTACTCCGGGATAATCCAAGCCGGCCGAAATGGAATGTGCTCCTTGAATCTGTCCCGCTTCATCCTGCAGCAAATATGTCAACGTTCCGTGTAAAACTCCGGCTTTTCCGTCCGTCAGCGTCGCTGCATGCTTTCCGGTTTCAATTCCGGATCCTGCCGCTTCAACCCCATAAATCTTCACTTCTTTATCTTCCACAAACGGATGGAACATTCCCATCGCGTTGCTCCCGCCTCCGATGCAGGCGACGACAGCATCTGGAAGCTTTCCTTCCTGCTCCAGCATCTGCTTTTTCGTTTCCTTCCCGATCACGCTTTGAAAATCGCGGACAATTTCCGGGAACGGGTGCGGCCCTACAACGGATCCTAAAATATAGTGCGTATCCTCCACATTGGCAACCCAGTAGCGCAGCGCTTCGTTCACCGCATCTTTCAATGTGCCGTTTCCTTGGGACACACTTCTCACTTCAGCTCCGAGCAGTTCCATCCGGAATACGTTCAGCTGCTGGCGCCTGATGTCTTCTTCCCCCATGAATACGATGCATTCCAATCCAAGCAGGGCGCAGACTGTAGCCGTCGCAACCCCGTGCTGGCCTGCGCCTGTTTCGGCAACAACTTTCTTTTTGCCCATCCGAAGCGTCAGCAGCGCCTGCCCGATCGTATTGTTGATCTTATGAGCGCCGGTGTGGTTCAAATCTTCGCGCTTCAAGTAAATTTTCGCTCCGCCGATTTTTCGGGTTAAATTTTCCGCAAAATATAACGGCGTCTCCCTGCCGATATACTGTTTTAAATAATAATCCATCTGCTCCGCGAATTCGGGATCAGCAGCCGCCTTTTTATATTCATCTTCCAATTCCAACACTGCGGTCATTAAAGTTTCGGGTACAAAACGTCCTCCGAACTGTCCGTACCGGCCTTTTTCATCAGGTAACACATTGGTAGCCATAGCCTTTCCTCTCCCTTAATAAGATTGTTTTGCCGTTTTGATAAAATCAATTAGTTTTTGATGGTCTTTTTTCCCGTTTGTTTCCACGCCGCTTGATACATCCACTGCCGCGGGCTGGACTTGCCTGATCGCTTCAGTCACGTTGGCTTGATTGAGGCCGCCTGCCAAAATCATTTTTTCCCTTGGAAGGTTTTGATCCTTTAAAAGGCTCCAATCGAACGGCTTCCCGCTTCCTCCGCGGTAATGGATTCCGGGACTGTCCACAAGGTAAAAGTCACATTCGTATTCAGACAACTTTTTCACGTCGGCTGCTTTCTTGATGGTAAAAGCCTTAATGAGCGGAAGCGATAGCTCTTTGCAAAATGCCGGTGTTTCATCTCCATGGAGCTGGATGTAATCAAGTCCGGCTGTTTCTGCGATACGACGAATATTTTCAATTGTTTCGTTGACAAAAACGCCAACCGCAGCCACATGATCAGGAAGCCGTCCCACGATATTCTTTGCGGCATCAGGCTCGATCCTCCTTGAACTGTCGGCAAAAACGAATCCGAGCATGTCGGCTCCCGCTTCGTACGCCGTTTGTGCTGCTTCCGTTGTTGTAATGCCGCAAATTTTCACTTTCAATCAGCGCACCGCCCTGCGCAGCGGAATCCGGATTTCATCCATCGTTGCAGCGATATCCGCCGATCGCATGAGCGTTTCCCCGACAAGCACCGCCCTGGCTCCCGCAGCTTCTGCAAATGCAACATCTTCCCGAGTCCGGATCCCGCTTTCGCTGACAACCACAATATTTTCGTCCTTTATTAAAGCGGCTACCCGCTCTGTCACCGCCAAATCGACGTTGAATGTTTTCAAGTCGCGGTTATTGATGCCGATAATATCCGCACCGATCCGGAGGGCCGTCTCCGCTTCCTTCTCATTGTGGACTTCAAATAACACATCCAGGCCAAGCGATTTCGCGTAGCCATACAAATCCCTGAGCTGCTCTTCCTTTAATGCCGCTGCAATGAGTAAAATGATGCTTGCCCCATGATCAACGGCTGTGTCGATTTGCACACGGTCAATCATGAAATCCTTGCAAAGCAGAGGGATTTCAGGTACTGCTGAAGCAACTGCCGACAAATCAGCCATCGATCCGTTAAAAAACTGCCGGTCCGTCAGTACCGATATCGCCGCGGCACCGGCTTTTTCATATTGCTTTGCCTGCGTGACCGGATCGACCATTTGATTGATGTCCCCTTTGGATGGCGAAGCGCGCTTCACCTCTGCAATGACGCTCATCGTCTCGGATGTCCTTAAGCTTTCATATAATGATTTTCTTTTCACAGGCTTTTGGTGCTTAAAACTATAAATGGCTTTCAGTTCGTTTACTTCTATTTCTTTCTGTGCAATGATACGATCCAAAATTGTCATATTAAACCACTCCCCGCTCTAATCTCCCGTTTTTTCTGATTAAAAACTCCAATTTTGACATGGCCGCCCCTGAATCGATGCTTTCCTTTGCCAGTTGAATCCCTTCCTGGATCGTATCCGTCCTGCCGCTTGCAAAAATCCCTACCCCGGCATTCAGAAGAACGGTATCACGGAAAGGACCGTCATCCCCGCGCAATATACTCATCAAGATGCTGGCATTTCTTTCCGCATCTCCGCCTGTAATTTCTTCCAATGAATAAGTTGGGAGGCCGGCTTCCTCCGGAGTCAAGGTGATTGAATGAAGCTTCCCTTCATCCAAAATGACCAGATGATTTTCACCCGCCAGTGACAATTCATCCATATGGCCTGCTCCATTTACGATAACCGCGCGCTTTCTTCCAAGCCTCTTCAGAACGCTTCCCATCAGCTCCAATTTATCGCGGCGGTAAATTCCCATCAGCTGAGTGTCGAGTTCAATCGGATTCGTCAAAGGCCCGATCAGGTTAAAAATGGTCGGAACCCGTAAATCCTTTCTAACTTTCATCACCTGCTTCATTCCAGGGTGAACGTACGGTGCGAATAAAAAAGCGATATTGTTTTCTTCGAGCAGCTCTTCTGTCTGTTCCGGCGTACATTCAAGCGCAACTCCCAAATGCTCCAGAACATCCGCGCTGCCTGTCTGGCTGGACACACTCCTGTTTCCGTGCTTGGCGATTTTGATGCCGGCTCCGGCAATGACAAACGCAGAAGCTGTGCTGATATTGAAGCTTTTCGAACCATCGCCGCCTGTTCCACAGTTGTCCATAACGCTTCCCCGGACCGATTTGATGGGAACTGATTTTTCACGGATGGCCTGAACCAACCCCGCGATTTCGTCCGCCGTTTCCCCTTTTAACGCAAGGAGCCCGAGCAATGCCCCCGCCTCACTGTCCGAAGCTTCCCCCGTAAAAAGAAGCCCGGCCGCTTCCTTCATCTCTTCTATGCTCAAACTTTCACCGGCCATCAGTTTTTGCAATTGTGATTTCATGTGAATAACCTCCCGTTTTTATCTTTTACAAAACAAAAAGCCCTCTATAAATACACATAAGTGCATTTATAGAGGGCGATATAGTCGCGGTGCCACCTCTTATTGAAGATCATCAAACATCTCCATCTCATTCGGGTACAGCGCCTTTTTTAACATGCGCGATACCCTATCCCTGTAACGGGGGAAGCCGTCTTTCCCTACTCGATTCAGGAAAACTCTCATAAGCCCATTCCACAAAGCGGTGCGCGCCGGATTCCCACCATCACCGGCTCTCTGTTCCGTCACCTGCCAAGTGTACTCTTCTTATTCATCGATTTTTATTTTTTCATTTGTAATGCAAAAAGGGCCCCTCATCCAAAGGACGAGGGAACCCGTGGTACCACCTTTATTAGCCGAAAAACGGCTCGCTTTGCCGGCAGCAAGCATGATCGCTTATTGCCCGTCTCTTTTAACGTCGAGACCCACGTCGAAACCTACTGCCTGCCCGCGGCAAGGTTCAGTTTGAAAGCTCGGAAGTCCATTCACCGTTTCCGCACACCAGTTCACACCTGCCACTGGCTCTCTTAAGTGTTGAAAAACAGCTACTCCTCTTCGTCACAGCCGAAAATATCCGTTAAAGTTTTAATTATTTAAGATGATAACTTTTTGATAAATGGAAGTCAAGGACTTTTTCATTTTTTAAGTCAATTTAGACTTCAGTTGCCCGCATATCTTCCTGCTTTTGATATTTCACACGTCCGATGATTCCTGTCACCAGGATGACAACAAGCACCGGCACAAGCCAGCCGAGGCCTTCCGTGTACATTGGAAGATTGTTTTTATAAAAGTCAATGATTGAAAACAGCCAATTCGGGTACTGAATCTCAAAAATATCAAAGAATGTTTTCAAACCGTCGATGATGCTGATACAGAAAGTCACAGCAATCGCAGCAACATAAACAAGCCTTGAATGTTTAAATAATGGCGACAGGAATGTGAGAAGCATGAGTACAATGGCCAGCGGATACAGGAACATCAGCACCGGAACCGAGTAATTGATAATGTTCGCCAACCCGAAATTCGCAATCGTAAACGACAGCAGGGAAAAGAATAGAACAAATGCTTTGTAGCTGATTTTTGGAAAAAGCAAGTTAAAATACTCGCCGCATGCTGTAATCAGTCCGATGCTTGTTGTCAGACAGGCAAGAATGATGATTATCGCAAGCATCACTGCTCCGAACGTTCCGAAATAATAAGAGGATGCATTGCTCAAAACAGGTCCGCCTGTATCAAAAAGACCGAACATTCCGGTGCTTGTCGCACCCAAATAGGCGATCCCCACATAAATGATTCCTAGAAAAATAGTTGCAACTATACCTGATTTCATCGTTGCCGACAGAATTTCTTTTTTAGACGTGATGCCGAGTGCCCTGATCGCGTTGATGACAATGATACCGAAAACAAGTGACGCAAGGGCATCCATCGTATTGTAGCCTTCGGTGAATCCTTTCATGAACGCACCGCTACTGTATGCTTCCTGAGGAGCTTCAAATGATCCCATCGGTTTGACAATGACGGTAATCAATAAAACCGCCAGAAGAATGATAATCCCCGGTGACAGGATTTTTCCGACACGGTCGACAATTTTTGATGGATTCAAAGAAAGCCAGAGAGTGATGCCGAAAAACAACAGAGTAAAAATGAATAGCCCTATTTTGACATAATCATCGGCCACAAAAGGAGCAATCCCGATATCATAAGCTACGGCCCCTGTCCGCGGAGTAGCAAAAAAAGGTCCAATTGTCAGATAAAGAAGCGCAGTAAAAATGACGGCGTAAACCGGGTGAATCCGGCTTGCCAATTCCTGAAGATTACGGCTTCCCGAAAATCCCATGGCCAGTATTCCCAGGAACGGCAAACCTGTTCCTGTAATTAAAAATCCGATAACAGCAGGCCAAAGATTAGTTCCTGCATTTTGCCCGAGTGAAGCCGGAAAAATGAGATTCCCCGCTCCGAAAAACAAAGCAAATAACATCACTCCAATGACGAAGTATGATGAAAATGAAAGTTTTTCCTTCATAATGATTTGTTCCCCTCCAAGATGTAAGAAAAGTAAGAAATTTTGTCGAAATATTTATTTTATCAGACTTTACTATAATACCTTTTTTATGGCATGTATGCAACGGACGGAAGATTTTTCAAGATTTATTATTCGACAATAAGTATCCTGCGGGTTAAAATTATACTGAATTCAAAATATATGAATTAAGGGTAATTGTAGAATAGAGGTGCAAAATGAGCCAAAACTTATCATTAAAATCATTTGTCGTTCTGATGAAGGCGGCCAGGTCGATGCAGGAAAAAGTCAAACAGGATGTGTCCAATTATGGAGTCAATCTTTCAGAATTCACAGTTTTGGAGGCACTCCATTATAAGGGGCAGATGACGGTTCAGCAAATTTGCAGCAAAGTGCTGATCGCCAGCGGGTCGATGACCTATGTGATCGACAAACTGGAGAAAAAGGGAATGCTTGAAAGGAAAGCCTGTCCCGAAGATCGCAGGGCAGTCCATGTGATGTTGACCGACGCGGGAAAAGCATTCATGGAAAAAATCTTTCCAAAGCACCAACAATTGATTGAAGATATTTTTGGTGATGTTAGTGAAAAGGAAAAAGAATTGTTAATCGATCTGCTTAAAAGAATCGGCAAACGTGCTAACAATATATGAAAGGAGCTTTCATGATGAATAAAACAACAGACGGCATCCACCATATCACGGCGATTGTCGGACATCCGCAGGAAAATGTTGATTTTTATGCCGGAGTTTTGGGATTGAGATTAGTCAAGAAAACAGTCAACTTTGACGACCCGGGCACATACCATCTGTATTTCGGGAATGAGGGCGGAAAACCTGGAACAATTATTACATTCTTTCCTTGGCCTGATGCCTATCCGGGAAAAATCGGTGACGGCCAAGTAGGCGTGACATCTTACGTTGTGCCGCCTGGTGCCATGGGATTCTGGGAACAGCGCCTGGAGAAATTCCATGTATCTTTTGCCAAATCGGAACGTTTTGGTGAGAATTATCTTTCCTTTTCCGATCCCCACGGACTTCAATTAGAGATTGTCGAAAGAGAAGCGGGAGAGCCAAACACCTGGAAAGTCGATGGAATCCATCCTGACGCAGCCATCAAAGGGTTCGGCGGGGCCACACTTCTTTCTTCGCGTCCGGAGAAAACAGCAGAACTATTGGAAAACATTATGGGCCTTGAAAAAGTTGGAGAGGAAGATGGGCTGATCCGTTTCCGCTCAACCGCTGATATTGGAAATATTATTGACTTGAAGACAGCCCGAAGCGGGGCCGGCCGAATGGGCGCCGGAACTGTTCACCATATCGCCTGGCGGGCAATGGACGATGCCGATCAGCTGGAATGGCAACAATATATTGCCGGCCATGGATATGGCGTAACGCCTGTCCAGGACAGAAATTATTTTAATGCGATCTATTTCAGGGAGCATGGAAACATTCTGTTTGAAATCGCAACTGATCCGCCGGGATTTTCCCATGACGAATCGTTTGAAACAATGGGTGAAAAATTGATGCTTCCGCAGCAATATGAAGTGTATCGGCAAAGATTGGAAGACCACCTGATTCCAATTGAAATACCGAAATCGGAAACGACTTGATCACCCAAACATCCTCTTAATTAGAAAAGCGGAAGGCGCCCGCCTATCGGCGACAAGCACAAGACGAATTGCGAGGAGGCAGCTTTTCAGCCACC
>NZ_VEKZ01000007.1:0-93457 GCF_007681465.1 Siminovitchia fortis | reverse complement strand
CTTTTATTCAAGCTTTGTCTTTTTGGCAAAAATTCGCGAAGATTTATAAATTGAATATTCCAACTACATTTATGCAATGCTAGTGACTTTCTTGCTCAGTAATAAAAGCGGGGCGCCTTCGAAGGCACCCCGCTTTTATTATTTATGAACAAAGGTTTGACAATCGGTCTCCCTTTCAGTTTCCGCTTCATTGCCCGTATGGCTCACGATATAAATGCGGTCGGCCGCACACAGGTTTCCATCTTTCCAAAAATGACAATTTTTCACTTCACAAAGCACATCTTCTGCCACTTAGTATCACTCCTTTAAGTTGATACATGAATAGTGTTGGCGCAAAAGATGCAGTTATGTGAGGCAAGATCCGTCAAATCAGGAAAAGCATTATTTTTTTTCGGGAACATGATCGATGCCTCCAGGATGAAACGGGTGGCATTTGATAATCCGTTTAAACGTCAACCATCCCCCGCGAACGGCTCCGAACCGCCGGATTGCTTCCATCCCGTAATTGGAGCAGGTTGGATAAAACCTGCAGGTTGGAGGCTTCAGCGGCGAAATGAATTTTTGATAAAAACGGATGATGAAAAGTAAAATTTGTTTCAATGGAAGATCGCTTCCTTCAGTTCAATCAGGATATATTATTTTCTTTTTTGTCATCTGCCGGCATCGGATCGACGGTATGTTTGACTGAATATGCTTTTGACGTCACCAAGGCGGTCACAAGGACGACAACGATACAAATGATGATGGATATAACCATGATGAGTTTCAATCTCTTTTTCCCCCTTCTTCCCTAAGGCCTATTGTAGCATAGTTTTTAATGGAAAATCCGGGCATATAATTGTTTGTCTTGTAAAAAATAGGGTAGAGTAAATATAGGAGGAATGATAAAATGTCTACAGAAAAACAACAATTGATCGAATTGGTCAATAAGCAGGTTGCAAGCTGGACGGTACTTTATACGAAGCTACATAATTTCCATTGGTATGTAAAAGGCTCAAACTTCTTTACGCTTCACGAAAAGTTTGAAGAACTGTATAACGAGGCAGCCGTACATATTGATGAACTGGCAGAAAGGCTGTTGGCATTAGGAGGAGAGCCCGTTGCCACTCTCAGAGAGTCACTTGAACTTGCAAGCGTTCAGGAAGCGGAAAGCGAGAAGACAGCGGAGCAGATGGTCCAGGCTACACTGAGCGATTTTGAAACGTTGACAGCGGAATTGAAAAAGGGAATGGAACTGGCTGACCAGTCCGGGGATGAGACAACCGGTGACATGCTGCTTTCCATCCATCAAGGTCTGGAAAAACATATTTGGATGCTGAGTGCCTTTTTGGGTGAAAAAGTTCAATAATAGGTGCCTGTCCATCGGTGTAAGACCGTGGAAATCCTATTGAAGCGGAAGAGCAAGCTGTAAAGTTGTTATTTATAGCTTGCTCCTTTTTTTTCGATAAAGACGTTATTCATGAGGAAAGGTGCCCGTTATCCGGAGGGAACCTCAAAAACGGTCACTAATAGTGCAGAAAGTGTCCATTATCTGGATGCTTCGGAAAAAACGATCATCCATAGTTGATGCCCATACCAGAAACTGGCTTGCCGAGACCATTTTTATGTATTTTTCAGTGCAAATGTCTGAAATACGAAGCCCCGTCTTCCTTTCGGCCTTCAATTTGGGCGAATTTCCCTTTCAATGTCTCCATCACATACAATCTGATGAAATATTGAAGTTCATATTCATTCATTTCTTTTACGATTCCCAACAAGTCATCATGATCGTATCCTTCAAGTACTGCGAAGGTGATCATATCTAAATCTTCTTCATCGCCGGTAAGTTTATCGCGATACAATTCGAACAATTCGTCTATAAGTTTCATCAGATAACTTCCTTTCAAAATTTCCTGTGCTTATTATATATATACCCGTAAATGGTACGAACAATCAATTATTGACAATCGACTATTAAGAATAAAATAGGCTCCTTCAAACCAAAATATGCATATAAAATTGTTTAAAGGAGCCAATCGTCTTGGACCAACAAAAGAAAACCTATTATATCTCAGTCGGGGCCGGAGAGATTTTATCTGTTCCCAATGCATCGCCTTGGGAGTTTAAAATTGAAGCAAACGATGATGAAATCACCAGGCTGCGGGAAATTTTCGATTCAAGCCAGGATAACAGCATAGATGATTTCCTGCGGGCACATGTTCCTTTCGTGGAGTATTCCCACGACCCGACAAATGACCAGCATGATCAAAATTTGTACAGGATCTACAGCATGATACACGAGCTCGGGGATCAAGAAGCCAAACAGCATATAGAAAGCATGGGAATCCTCGACGGTTTTAAAAGCGAATAAGCTGATTTTGTAGTATAGTTAAAGCGTTGGAATTGGTTTCCAACGTTTTTCATTTTATAAAAATAAAGGAAGACATGCAAATATGCTTACATTTATCGATAAAAATCAAAACGAAGTCCACTTGGCTTTTTTCAGGAATGCTTTTTCAATTAAGCCCGGCCATGTGCTTGTCATTTGCAGACATAAAGATGAATGGCTATTGACGAAACATTCAACACGGGGATTGGAGTTTCCGGGAGGCAAGGTGGAAAAAGGGGAAACAGTAGAAGAAGCGGGAATGAGAGAGGTGTTAGAAGAAACAGGAGGGACCGCCGTCATCAAGGATTATCTGGGGGAATATAAAGTACACGACCCGAAAGGGGCTTTTATCAAAGCAATCCTTTTTGCAGAAATCCTGCATTTGGAAGAAAAAGAAACTTACTTTGAGACGGATGGTCCAGTATTGGTAAAAGGAAATCTCCTTTCCAGGATTAACGAAGATGAATTCAGTTTTATCATGAAAGACGAAGTGGTGACAGCTGCGTTGAAAAAAGCGAAGGAAAAAAGGCTTTATTAAGAAAAGCGGAAGCGCCCGTTTAGCGACGTACAAACTGGAGCACTCCGCAATGAGATAAAGGAAACACGGCGAGGTACGAGCCGATGTTGACTTATCGTAGTGGAGGAGTGTGAAGTTTGCTAGTCGCTGGGCGCTGGAGCTGGACAAAGAAAGGCTTCTTTTGAAAAAAATTTTCATATCAGCTTATGCTTTTTTTTACTTTAAAAAAACTGCTCTTAACAGAGCAGCATCAATCCTGATCTTTAATTAGCTTCCTTTCAAGCAACTCGACAAGCTGATACATGATTGTCGCAAAAATGACGATCAGGAAAAGGGCCAGCATGACCAGTGTGAAATTAAACACCTGAAATCCGTAAATAATCATATATCCGAGACCTTTCGCTGAAACGAGAAATTCACCCACGATGACGCCAACCCACGATAATCCGACATTCACCTTCAAAGTGGAAATGATGGTGGGAAATGAAGCCGGCAAAATAGCATCTTGGAAAGCCTGCCGTTTAGTCGCTCCGAAAGTGCGAAGCACTTTTACATAATTTTCATCCACATCCCGGAAAGCCGAATAGACAACGATGGTTGTAATGATGACTGAGATGATCGCACCCATGGCGATAATTGAGGTGAAGCCCGGACCAAGGCCGACAATTAAAATCGGTCCGAGAGCGACTTTTGGCATGGCATTCAGGATGACAAGATACGGGTCCAGCACTTTTGACAGAAAAGGGGACCACCAGAGGATTGCTGCGAAAATCGTTCCAAGAAGCGTGCCGAGAATGAAGCCCATCACTGTTTCGAATACGGTTACGCTGAGATGAGCGAACAGGGTCCCGTCTGAAACCTTTTCTACGAGCAGCGCCCACACTTTGGTGGGGTAGCTGAAGATGAGCGGATCGATCCATTTGCTGCGGCTTGCCGCCTCCCACAATATGAAAAACAGTGTTACAATGAGCAGCTGGTAGAAGAGTATCCAGCGCTTTTCTGCTGCTAGCCTCTGTTTATACTGCGAATGAAGCTGGATGGGGTCATTTGATTTCTTCAAGGGTCTCCAGCTCCTTCCAAATGATGCGGAATAAATCGGAATAGGCGTCTTGGCTGCGGACATCGAATGGACTTAAGCTGCGCAATTCATCAGGTACTTCAAATACTTTATGGAGCCTTCCGGGATTGGCTGCAAAAAGCAGGACTCTGTCGCTCATCGATATCGCTTCGCCAAGATCATGCGTAACGAGGACAGCGGTTTTTTTATACGCCTTTAATATGTCAAAAACAAGATCTTCAAGCTTAAGTTTCGTTTGATAATCAAGCGCAGAAAATGGTTCATCCAATAATAGCAGTTTCGGATTGACAGCCATTGTGCGGGCCAATGCCGCACGCTGGCGCATCCCGCCTGACAGCTGGCGCGGAAATTGCTTTTCCACGCCTTCCAGGCCGATTTTTTGCAGGAACTGCAGGGCACTTTCTTTTGTTTTCTCTTCAAGCTGGCGATTCAATTTTAGTCCGATCAAGACGTTTTCCTCGATTGTTTTCCATGGGAAGAGATAATCCTGCTGAAGCATGTAGCCGATCATATTTTTTTGTAAATCCGGGGGCTGCCCGTCAATTTTTACCTGCCCATCAGTCGGCATCAAAAGACCCGACAAAATGGACAGCAGCGTTGTTTTCCCGCATCCTGATGGACCGACCAGGGAAACAAATTCCCCTTCTTCGATGGAAAATGAAACATCTTTTAAAGCGGTTTTGACGGAAGACGGAGTGAAGTAGTGATGTCCGATATTTTCGGCTGTGATAAAGCTCATGATGTTTCCGGCCTCCTTTGGTAAAATGGCGCACGGCCCTTCCATTTATTCTTTCATCACTTTATCAACAATTTCAGTATTGACGAGCTTGTTATAATCGACTTTTTCCGGAAGCTCGCCAGCTTCTTCCATGATGTTTTGGAGGTTTTCCCAGCCTTCTTCTGTTAACGTCATTTTCTCTGCAAATGAGCCCTGGTTTTTATAGCGTTCGATGACGATGGCCAATGTTTCCAAGTCAGAGTCCTCAAAGTATGGCTGAACGACTTCGGCAATTTCTTCTCCGCTGCTCTTTTCTACCCACTGTTGCGCTTTATAGAGGGCGCGGACGAACTTTTCGATGGTATCTCCATTTTTCTTTATATAGCTTTCTTTTGCCATGAATGTGGTATAAGGTACATGACCGGATTCTTCACCGAAGGAAGCGACGATGTAGCCTTTTCCTTCTTTTTCAAATACGGAGGCTGTAGGCTCAAACAATTGAACGTAGTCGCCTGTTCCTGAAGCAAAGGAATTCGCAATGTTTGCGAAGTCGATATTTTGAATCAATTCAAGGTCGTTATGCGGATCGATTCCATGCTTTTTCAGAACGAACTCGCCGACCATTTGCGGCATGCCGCCTTTCCGCTGTCCGAGGAAAGTAGAGCCTTTTAATTGATCCCACTCAAATTGTTCGTTTTTCTCCCGCGAGATAAGAAATGTTCCATCTGTTTGGGTTAATTGAGTATAACAAAACATAACACTGGTAACAAAGAATATTTTAATCAATTCAATTTATATTTTAATGTAATAGGCTTGTTACGACCTTTATCTCTATATAATAATAATTCCTCAAATATAGCATGAAGTAGTTCTTTTTGTTCAAAAGCATCAGCTTCATCATAAACCAAATGAATGTTTTTTATATTTTTAAGTTTCTCGAACTTTTCTTCTGGGGTTTCTTCGTCGATTTCGGCTTCTTGTAAAATGGTTTTTAAATCATCTTCCGCCTGGTTCAATTCGTTAATTTTTTTGTATAAAGTTTCTTTGGGGATGGGGTTATCTTCTTCATCTAAAAAGAGACTGTACCACTTTTCTTTTTGCTGATTAATTTTTTCAAGTTTTTTTCTTATTTCGTCGATATTAACAGTTAGTGGTTGATAATTTTTATCTACCTGACTTAAAAAATAATCTTTAGAAGTAATAAGTTTTTCAATCTCATCTAAAAGTAAGTTAGTTATTTTTTTTCCATCAGTAGATCGATTGCAACCAAAACACCGATAGTAGGTTTTTTTGTCCCGAGCGTCAAATATCCCTGACATAGGTTCACTGCAATGGCCACATTGTAATATTCCGGTTAAAGGAAACTTCCCTTTTCTAGCCAAGTTTTTATGATTACTTTTAAGTTTCTTCTGTACTTTGACAAATAAGGAATTAGACACTATCGCAGGATGATTATTATAAATTACCTTATCCCCCCATCTGTACACTCCTATGTATATGTCATTCCGCAGCATTCCGTAAACTGTATTGTGATTCCATTTTTCTGCGATCCTTGGTTTAATATTAAGCTCATTTAACCTGTCTGAAATTTTTCGGTACCCGAATCCGTCCGCATACCACTCAAAAATTTTAATTACCCACTTGGCCTCTTCTTCAATAATTTCACAATCAAAGTTCTTTTTAAATTTATATCCATAAGGGGAGTGTCCTCCTGGACGTTTACCTTCATCAATCATTTGATGAATGCCAAACTTTACTCGTTCAGCTAGATTCTCTCTTTCCCACTGTGCAAGAGCTGCAACAAGGGTAATGAATAATCTACCCATTGCTGTTGTCGTATCATATACCTCCGTGGCGGAGCGAAACTTTACTTCGTACTCGTCAAAATAGTTAAGGAGTTGATATAAATCTAAAACAGATCTTGTTAATCTATCCAGCTTATATACAAGTACAAGGTCAATTTTATTCTTCTTTATGTCCCTCATCATTTCTTGCATCTTTGGTCTATCTAGATCTTTAGCTGATCTACCTTCTTCCTTGTATTCTTCGACAATGTCCCAACTTTGACTTTTACAAAACGCCCGTAAACTTTCCAATTGCCCCGGGATGGAGAATCCTTCCTTTGCTTGTTCTTGTGTAGAAACACGGACATAAATCGCGACACGCATAATGATCACCGTCCTTATTAAAAAGGGAGAGCCGTCGCCCTCCCGTGATGATTAAACATCTAGCTAGAAATTTAATACTACTTTTTGAAGTCTTCCTAAAATCTTAATATCTGATTGTTTCCCTACAATAATAGGCTCGTACTTGGGGTTTTCTGACTGTAAAATTAAAGCTGTATCTGTCTTGAAAACCCTTTTTAATACGGCTTCACCCTCTATTAATACTGCTGCAATTTCCCCGTTCTCAACATCTTCTTGCCTTCTAATTAGAAGTAAGTCTCCTTCGTGAATACGAGCATTTATCATGCTGTCACCATTAGCTCGAAGTAAGAAATATTCTCCACCGTTTAACCAAGATCTCGGAATTTCCTCATAGCCCTCGATATTTTCGTAAGCTATAACGCCATTTCCACAGCTTATTGTTCCGACAATCGGGACTCGTGCAAAGGAATTAACTACATAATCTGTTAATGATTCCTCAACTTTCATATCGCTTCGTTTAAAACTAGGGTCTATTTGATATTTAGGAACCCCAAACGCTTCTGAAAGCTTTTCTACATTCCCTGGATTGATTAACGTCTTACAGTTTATGTAGTCCGAGAGAGTACTTTTAGAGATTTTTGAGACTTCACTCAGTTTGAGCTGCGTCCATCCTCTTTCTTTCATCAGCTGTTTAATATTTTCAGCAATTTCCTTTTTCAACGGTAAATCACGATCTAACATGCTATCACCTCACCTTCTATATTCATTATATCCGAAAAAATGCGGATTGTACATAATTATTCCGAAAAAATCCGAAATATTTTTTCGGAATAAATGATAATAAAACGCAAATTCCGACGAAATTCGGTTGACATTCCGAATTAATTCGGATATTCTATATTCAAACAGTTTGAAGGGAAGGTGTTAGGAAGTGAAAATCACTTTAAAAGCTGCTCGTGTAAATGCAGGGTATAAATTAGTAGAAGCAGCAAAGTTGTTCGGGATCAACAAAGACACTCTTTCTAAATATGAAAGGGATTCTTCAAATGTTCCTCGTTCTTTTTTTATTAAGATTGAAACGATTTATGGAATTCCGGTAGAAAATATTTTTTTTGGACCTCAATCCGATTTTTTTCGGAAAAACAAAACAGCGTAAAGGGGGAAAATAATGTCTAGGTTAGTCCTTGCCACCAACCAACATATAAATCCACCAAAGGAGTTGGTGGCTATGGATAAGATATTCAACTGTGGAGAACGTAAAAAACCATCAAATGATGCAATTAAAAAGTTTTTAGATGTTTATATACAGATTGCAAATAGGGTTCGTTTAGATCGAAACAATGAAAAAAAGGAGACAAACCGATGAACGCAACTGAAGCAAGGGAAATCGCCGTTAAAAATGCTGATAAGGTAGCAAACCGTCAATTAGGGGAAGCAATTCAAAGGATGAATCAAGAGATCCGGGAGAATGTCGATCTTGGTTTTTTCGACGCAAGAATCGAAATAAAACCTAGTGAACAGTGGCAGAAGTATAACTGCACCAATCGTTTTAGAAAACACTTCCGTGAAAAAGGCTTTGGTGTTGAGTTTGATGAATTTGGCACAAATCTTATATTGATTTGCACGTGGTATTGAAGGGGGTGAGTTGAAATTGTACATCAATCCGGTAGCTTTAATTTTCCTGGTGTTACTCTGCATTTGCCTTGGCAGCCTGTATGTCACTTTTTTAAACGAAAAATAGGCTCCTGTTGCCGCAGGAACCTTTAGAAAAACCTTAATCAAATCAAGTATAACACGAAGGGAGAATTTTTAAATTGAATTTTACAGTTGAAATAAAAGCGCCTGAATTGGCAAATGCAATCAATAACCTGGCTACAGCCTTATCCGGATCCCAGCTTCATACGGGACAAGCTTTTAAATCGGAGGTCATTGAAAAGACGTTTGATGATCTTTACGGTGAGCAATCTCAGCAAGCTGCACCTAATCAAGCGCCAGTACATCAGCAACCGGCTCCTGTGCAACAGCCTGCACCTGAGGCCGTTCCAACTGCAACGCCGCAACAGCAAGCACCGACTCAGCCGACGCAAGAGCAGCCACAAGCAGTCCCAACGTCAGCCCCTACTTATACGATGGATCAGCTGGCAGTGGCAGCTACTCAGCTGATGGATGCGGGTAAACGAGAGGATCTGTTACAGCTGCTATCATCTTTCGGAGTACAAGCTTTGACAGCTTTGCCACAAGAACAATATGGAGCCTTTGCTACAAAGTTGCGTGACCTAGGGGCAAAAATATGAGCAAGGCAATCAAGCACAGAGAAAGGGCTCATGCGCTCCTGTCGGCAAGTGCCGCACATCGTTGGCTCAACTGCACTCCATCTGTCCGGCTGGAAGAACAATTTCCGGACACAACGTCAAAATATGCAGAGGAGGGAACGCTGGCCCATGAAATTGCAGAGTTGAAACTAAGGAAGTATTACACGGAGCCGATGGCCCAGAGTACATTTACCAGGCGATTGAACAAGATGAAAAAGCATGAGTTGTTCCAGGAAGAAATGTTAAAACATACGGACACATACTTGGAATACTTACAAAGCATAACACTTGGTATGACCTCCACTCCTTATGTGGCGGTGGAGAAAAGGCTTGATTACAGCGCTGTTGCTCCGGAAGGGTTTGGGACGGTTGACTGCCTCATTATAGGAGGTGAAACGTTATATGTCACAGACTTCAAGTACGGCAAAGGTGTAGCTGTTAGTGCGGAGGACAACCCTCAGATGAAGCTTTATGCCTTGGGCGCTTATCTTGAATACAGTTTCTTGTACCCAATCAAAACGACTAAGCTGGCAATCATTCAGCCCAGGCTTGACAGTATTTCAGAATATGAGCTGTCAGCTGACGATCTACTTGCTTGGGGAGAGGAAATCAAGCCTATTGCCCAACAGGCATTCAATGGAGAAGGTGATTTTGTCCCGGGCGAACACTGTAAGTTTTGCCGGGCAAAAGCTAAGTGCCGTGCAAGGGCCGATCAGTTTACGGCATTAGAGGATTTCAAACAGATGAAGCCTCCTTTGCTATCTGATCAAGAAGTTGGCGAGATTCTTGAAAGAGGGCAGCATATCGAGTCCTGGATTAAAGCATTGAAAGAATATGCTCTTGCTGAAAGTTTGAAAGGTAAGGAGATTCCTGGATGGAAAGCTGTTGAAGGCAGGGGGAGCAGGGATTATGTCGATATTGACAAAGCTTTTTCCCACTTAAAAGAAAAAGGTATTGATGATGCAGTTCTGTATGAACGGGTGCCTTTAACCGTACCGAAGCTTGAGAAAGAGCTTGGCAAGAAGCAGTACCGGGAGCTGTTGGAAGAGCCGGGCTTAGTGCAGAAGTCTCCAGGCAAACCAACGCTTGCTCCTGCCAGTGATAAACGAAAGGCTGTCACAAATGAAGTAAGTGCGGCGGAGGATTTTAAATAAATGGATTTAATAAAGGCTCAAATGAAAACTCTGCCGGCTGATGGGCTCTACCTGCTATATCTGGATACCGTAAATAGAATCGGTTCACATGTAACGGGGAGTAAACCGAATGTTCATTATGTGAGAAGACAAGAAGCAATTCTTTCATTAATTCAAGACGAATTAAATACTAGAAATCAACAAAAAGGAGAAATGTAAACATGGAAAATACAAGAGTAGTAACTGGGGAAGTTCGATTTAGCTATGTAAATCTTTTAAGGCCTCGAGCAAATCAATTTGGAGGAGAGGAAAAATACAGCGTTACAATCCTTCTCCCAAAATCAGATACTGCGACAAAACAAGCAATTGATGCGGCAATCGAAGCAGCAAAGCAAAAAGGCAAAGCCGAAAAGTGGAACGGCGTGATTCCTCCTAACGTTTCGGTGCCAATTCACGACGGGGACGGGGTGAAGCCGTCAGACGGAATGCCGTTTGGGCCTGAGTGCAAAGGTCACTGGGTATTCACAGCTTCAACTGGCGTCGACTACCCGCCCAAGGTTGTCGGTCCTGACCTCAATCCAATAATGGATGCCACTGAGGTGTACAGCGGTATGTACGGCCGTATTGCACTTAACTTCAGTCCTTACGCATTTGCAGGGAAAAAAGGCATTGGTGTTTATATCAGTACAAACGTTCAAAAGACTCGTGATGGAGAACCGTTAGGAGCTTCTGCACCGGACGCAAGTTCAGATTTTGCTTCTCTTGCCTCCACAGCACCTCCTGCATATGGTCAACAGCAAGCACCTCAGCAGGGACAACCGTATCAACAGCCACAACAAGGTCAACCGTACCAGCAACCTCAACCGGGTTATGGTCAACAACCGCAACAAGGGCAACAATTTGGGCAGGCTCCTCAGCAGCCCCAAGGGCAACCTCAACAGTCATTTGACCCTATCACTGGCGCACCGGTTAATGGCGGCGTGTATGGGATATGATTAAAACTTTGTCTATCGACATTGAAACTTTTTCATCTGTCGATATCAAAAAGTCGGGCTTGTACAAATATGTACAAAGCCCTGACTTTGAAATATTGCTCTATGCCTATTCGGTAAACGGCGGGCCAACTCAAATTGTGGATCTTGCTCGAGATGAGCAAATCCCGGAGGAAATAATCGCGGCACTTCAAGATGATGAAGTTATTAAATACGCCTATAATGCCGCGTTTGAATGGTACAGCTTGAGCAAATTCTTTAATACCTCTCTTGAATCTTGGCGTTGCACAATGATTCACGGTTTATATTGTGGATTTACAGCTGGGTTGGCAGCGACAGCAAAGGCAATTGGCTTGCCGCAAGAAAAGCAAAAAATGACCGTTGGTAATTCACTTATTAAATTGTTCTGTACACCTACAAAACCGACAAAAAGAAACGGTAACCGCACCAGGACATTGCCGCACCATGAGCCGGAGAAGTGGGAACTGTTCAAAGAATACTGCATCCAAGACGTTGAAGTGGAGAAGGAGATCCAGCAGAAACTTTCCTCTTTCCCTTTCCCCGAGCAAGAACAAAAGCTTTGGGAGCTGGACCAAGAAATCAATGCCCGCGGGGTAGCAGTTGACCAACAGTTAATTGACGGGGCTTTATACATAGATGAAATTACAACGGCTCAATTGACGGAAGAAGCAATACAACTGACCGGGCTTGATAATCCGAATAGTGCGGCTCAGTTGAAAAAATGGTTAGAAGATCAAGGTATTGAAGTTGAGAACATGCAGAAAGAAACTGTCTCCAATCTTATTGATTTTATTGATGATCAAACCGTTAAACGAGCACTTGAGATAAGGCAAGAGTTGTCCAAAACAAGTGTGAAAAAGTACCAGGCTATGGTTGATGCCAGGTGCAACGACGGCAGGGTAAGAGGGCTTCTGCAATTTTACGGGGCCAACCGTACAGGCAGATGGGCTGGCAGGCTTGTCCAGGTACAAAACCTTCCCAGAAATTACCTGGAAACACTCGGCCATGCGAGGGAACTTGTCCGGGAGAAAAAGCTTGATGCCTTAGAACTTATTTACGGGAATGTGGCTGATACTCTTTCCCAGTTGATCAGAACAGCGTTTGTCCCAAGTAAAGGCAATGTCCTTGCAATCTCTGACTTTAGTGCTATTGAAGCCCGTGTGATTGCCTGGCTTGCCGGAGAACAATGGCGGCTGGACGTATTCAACACTCACGGGAAAATTTATGAAGCATCTGCCAGCCAAATGTTCGGTGTCCCCCTTGAATTGATTGTAAGGGGCCGTCCTGAATACGAGCTACGGCAAAAAGGAAAAGTGGCAGAACTGGCCCTTGGATATCAGGGTGCTTCCGGCGCATTAATTCAAATGGGCGCATTGGAAGGCGGCTTGACTGAAGAAGAGTTGCCGGACATTGTGAGGCGGTGGCGATCATCCAGCAAACGAATAGTAGATTTGTGGTACTCCCTTGAAAATGCCGCATTGTCGGTATTGCGGACAGGACAACCGGCAGGAGTAAGGGGATTATTGCTTCAGCGGGAAAGCGACATCGTTCACGGGTTGGATTTTCTTACTATCACTTTGCCAAGCGGCCGCAAGTTGTATTATGCCAAACCGTTTCTTTCTGAAAATGATTTTGGCAAAGAGGCTGTCCATTACTTTGGCATGAACCAAACCACTAAGAAGTGGGAGAAAATATCCACATATGGCGGGAAATTGGTGGAAAATGTTGTCCAGGGCATCGCCCGAGACTGTCTGGCCGTCACGCTCAACCGATTAAGTGCTGCCGGCTGTCAAATTATCATGCATATCCACGATGAAGTTGTTTTGGACGTGCCGAAAGAACAGGCTGATTTAAATGCGGTGACGGAGATCATGAGCCAACCGATTGAATGGGCTCCCGGACTTCCACTAGCTGCAGATGGTTTTATATCTGAATATTACAAAAAGGATTGAGGATATTGGACTATAAGACATTTATGAAACACGCAAAAAAGGTCACTAAAAATGCGCCGGAACATAATCCGGTCCTGTGCGGAGTCAAACACTTCGAAGATGGCAGTGCGGTTGTCACAGATTCCTTTCGTTTATATCTCGTCAAAGGCATCCATGGCCGAAACGACGGGGCGGTTCTTTCTCCAGACGGAAAAAAGATTGGCGGGAAGTATCCGGAGACAGGCAGGCTTATTCCGGACCCGTTGGATGCCAAACAAAAGACGGATGTTGATGTGGCCGAGTTTTTAACAGCTTTTGACATCATGCAGTCGGTGGCCCAATCGGTCTCGTTGGGTCCGGGCGTGATGATCAGGAGGAACGGCGTTCATTTTTACTCAGAGGAAGTGGAAGCTTCTTATGAGCTATCCGTTGAATTTGAAGAAGTCTTTGCCACGAACTCTGTGTTTTGGGTGGATGCATTGAAACTGTTCAAGGCTTTTAAATATGAAACGGCCACTTTTAGCTTCTACGGCAAATACAGACCGTTCACGTTGGTGAGCAAGGACGAAAAAATAACCGTTCTGATTCTACCGATAAGAATTCATTAGGAGGTTAATACTTTGCTAGTTATTACAAAAGGGAGCAAAGAAACGGTGAAAAAAGAATTGAAGATCGCCGCCAAAGCAAAAACAGACGAGCTGAAGGCAATTAAAAAGGAATACAGGAAAGTGCAGGACCGTCCACGTTGGGTACGCGAGAAGATTAAACGCTTGGAAGAGCTGCAGCGGTTTTATATGGTATCGAAAGTGCTGCCGGTAAAGGTCGGCAACATCATCATCAATTATTTGGCTTATGAAAAATTCATGAAGAACATAAAGGGTTTTCCGGTCCGGCATGTTGTCGGGGATGCAGGCTTGAAGGTTGAATACGAAACACCAGACAAGACGAAAGGGAGCATAAACTTCTTTGATTTAAACCAACATTTTTCCGACTTTGAACATTTGCCAGCTGCGGAGCTGGAGGAAAAGGAGGCGCTGGTGTGAAACAGGATCATTTCTATAAAGAAATTGAAGCGGATCTGGTGAACAGCCCTGCTCATTACACAGAAGGTGAAATCGAGGTCATCGATTATATCAAGGATAAGTTGACGGCCGATCAGTTTGTCGGGTACTGCCTTGGGAACGTGCTGAAATACGTTTCTCGGCATCGGCTGAAAGGCGGAAAGGTTGATTTAGAAAAAGCGTCTGTTTATTTGAACTGGGCCATTGAAAACTGTGAGAGGGAGGATTCAAATGAGTCAAGTTGAGACGGTTTTAAAGGACGGAATGATGTATGAGGTTTTAACGGTTGAAAAGTACAAAAAGCTCAAGGCTGAAGGCGTTAAGGATAGCAGAATCATGCGGAAGTTTGGCTTCAGTAATAACAGCCTATCAAAATGGAAAAAAGAAAATCTAACAACGGAAGAAATCAAAGCTACGTCTTTACGAAAAAATGTGTCAGCGCAAAATTTGCCGAAAGTCCCTCACAATAAAGGGCAGTCTTCCAAGAAAGTTATATCAGTAGAAGCGTACGAAAAAGTACAGGAGAAGCTAAAGAAGAAAACCAAGGACATCGAGGTCCTGGAGCTTGCTGTAGAAGATTTAAAGAAACAGCTCGAAATTGAAAAGGATGAAAGGGCTGCTTTAAAAGCTGAGTGTGATCGCGCTATCCAGGAAGCTATTTCAGAAAAAGAGCTGGCCTACCATCAAGCCCGAGAATGGCATGAAAACTATCAAAGCGAGTTGAAAAGGAAAGATGAACTTACTCAAACTTTTCAGGAGACAGCTGCCGAATATGAAGATGAAATTGCCAAGTTGAAAGAGCAAACCATTTCCGACAGTTATCGTATTGAAAACCTTGAACATGCATTGAAACTATCAAACAGCGAGATTGGCCCATTACGTCAATTAGTTTCCGTTTATCTCTCGGACAGGAGGGAGAAGGATGTCTCGTGAAAATTATGGGGATTGGCTCCGTTGGCAAAAGGCGGTTATCCGTGAAGAAGCCCGTCAAGATTTGGCTGAAAGAGAAAACCGAAGAAAATATGGACGGGGATAAGGCTGCAGGTGGTCAACGTCTACCTCAGCCAGGCAGAAGGCTCCCGTATGATTTTCATAGATAGGTAGGAGGTTTTAAATTGGCGTTGATGACGAAAGACAAAGACTGGTTTATGGAAGTGACGGAAAATTAAATGAATGCTCTCGAATATCTAATCAAAATAAAACAAGCTTTAGTCGTTTCTCTCGGAAAATCTAATGTTTATCATGGTGAAGCCGGGGCGTTAAGGCTGGCAAGAGAAATCGGAACATGTTTACAAGACTTTGAGGAAAAAGAGGCGTATGAAGCTTTTAGAAATTCCTACAACTATGTTTGTGTAATGGGTTATAACTTAAAGCCACCAATAAATAAAAAAGAATGGGATGAGGCTGTTTTAAAAGGCATGAGGAGGAAAACCAATGAATCTTAAAAACGTTTTGCAAAAAATTATATGGGAACGCGAACGCCAAAACAATATGTGGGGCTCTCAGCGCCATGATTGGGGTACGTGGCTCATTATCCTTATGGAGGAAGTCGGAGAAGTAGCACAGGCCATGCAGGCAGAAAGGCATTGGGGGAAGCCTTCTGATAAAGATGATTTGCAGAAAGAGTTGATCCAGGCGGCAGCTGTTGCTGTCGCCATGGCTGAACAAATTGAAGAGGAAAAGGCCCTCAATGGCTATTAAAAGACAGAAAGGTGACAAGTACCGTCCGGTTGTCTCGATACTCAAAACTAAAAAGGGGGTGCCTACCGTTATCCTTGTGAGCGGTAGGCGCTACCAGTTGCAGCATCCGGATCAGTATAAACGATCAAATTAATCTTCTGGTGTTCTATCTAGAAAAAGACGAGTCACTTTAGTAAAGTCGCCTTGTTCAATTTCTTTTTCAGTCGCTTTCTTTTCTATAGGGTCGTGGGTATTCATGCCAGGTGCTATTGTGGGTTCGTTTCTTTTTGAATTTTTATCATCCATATTTATCAAGCTCCTTGTTTTAGTATGTATGATTCCTAAAGATAAAAATTGTATTCATTTGATACGAAATGTGAGGGAGTGAATGTTTTGACTGTTGAAGAACTAATTAAAGAATTAGAAAAAATGCCTAAGTATGCAACTGTTCGTGTCCTTAGAAAAGATAATAATGAAGTTCATTTTTATTACACGGGCTCAGTGAAGGAAGTAATTTTGCAACCTATAGACGAGGATGACGATTATCTTGAAAGGTACGTTGACATTAAGTAACACACAGTACGGAGATTAAGCGAAGGAGTGAAGAATTTGGAAAACATTTGCCCTGTCTGTGGAGAAAGTGAATTGAAACACTGGAACCAAGGAATTTATGAATGTGAGGACTGTGGTGCAATGATACCGGGAGATTTTTTGCGGGATATTTATGAATGAATCAGGTGATCATATGAATTTCGACAGACAGATCGTTATATCGGCTGCTGGGAGCCGCAAGGCTACCCAGTGGCTTCCTCAGCAAATATATTGGTCCGATATGGTGGAAAAGCTCCGGACAGCTGTCAGAGGGACGGAAACACTGGCTGAATATCTCAAATTGCCAAAGACGCAGCAGGATGACCTGAAAGACGTTGGAGGCTTTGTAGGAGGTACGCTTGCCAATAACCGCCGTAAGGCTTCCAACGTGATTGGCAGGGACTTATTAACGCTTGACCTGGATAACATTCCCGTCGGTGGAACGCAGGATGTACTGAAGCGCCTTGAGGGGTTAGGGTGCTCCTTTGCTACATATAGCACCCGGAAGCACGAGGAAGGGCGTCCACGGCTCCGCGTAATTGTCCCGTTAAGCCGTACGGCTACGGCTGATGAGTACGAGCCGTTAGCCCGTAAACTGGCTTCCATTATTGGCATGAATCTTGCTGACCCTACAACTTTTGAAGCTTCCAGGTTGATGTATTGGCCGTCATGTTGTTCGGACAGTCAATATGTTTTTCATTACGCAGACAAGCCTTTTCTTGATACGGATGCCCTGCTTGCTACATATAACGACTGGCGCAACATTGATGAGTGGCCGGAGGTTCCTAGAGCCGACCAAAAGCACAAACGTCTTGCGGCAAAGCAGGGAAACCCTCTTGAAAAGCGCGGAGTGGTAGGGGCTTTTTGCCGGCAGTATGACATCCATTCGGCAATTGAAAAGTTTTTGCCGGGAGTCTATGAAGCTACTGATGATGGCCGTTATACATTTATCGAAGGCTCAACTGTTGGCGGGGCTGTTGTGTACGAGGATGGACTTTTCCTTTATTCTCACCATGCGACGGATCCGTGCAGTGGCCGCCTGGTAAACGCTTTTGACCTGGTACGGCTTCATAAGTTCGGGGAGTTGGATGACGAGGCAAAGCCCGATACACCTGTAAATCGGTTGCCTTCTTTTACAGAAATGGCTTCCTTTGCTTTAAATGATGCAGGAGTGGCCGCAATCATTAATCAGGAACGTTATGAGCAAGCAATAGCTGATTTTGGGGAAGATGCGCCGGTTGTTAATGATAGCAACTGGATTCAGCAGTTAAAGATAAGCCCGACAACCGGGCAGCCTCAGAAGACAATTGAAAATATATTAATTGCACTCGAGGGTGAAGCCAATTTGAAAGGTAGGATCCGGCTGGACGAATTTGCTGATTCCATCGTTGGAATTGCTCCTTTACCATGGGCACCCAGGGATAAAGAGACGGGCCAGTTTATGTGGGCCGAAAGAGACGATTCAGGGTTAATTCTTTACCTAGAAAAAATACTCGGCTTTCAATCAAAAGAAAAAATGTCTCACGCATTAAATCAATGCGCGGCAAATAATCGGTTTAACCCCGTTGTTGATTATCTCAATGGCCTGGAATGGGACGGCATAAGAAGACTAGATACGTTGTTTATTGATTATCTGGGTGCTGCAGATACTCCTTATACAAGGGCCGTCGCCCGTAAATCATTTACTGCTGCAGTGGCTCGGGCAATGGTGCCTGGCGTTAAGTATGACACGATGCCCGTTTTAACTGGCGCACAAGGAATGGGGAAAACTACCCTGATTCAAAAGATGGGGAAAGCCTGGTTCACCAACAGCATTGAGTCATTTGAAGGGAAAGAAGCTGCAGAGCTTCTGCAAGGTGTCTGGATTGTTGAAATAGGTGAAATGAGTGCCTATAACAAATCAGAGGTTGATACGATTAAAGGTTTCCTGACAAGGACTGAGGACCATTACAGGGCCGCCTATGCAAGGAAAACAGAAAAACATCCTAGAAAATGCGTCTTTTTTGGTACGAGTAATCGTTATGACTATTTAAAGGATCCTACAGGTGGTAGACGTTTTTGGCCCGTTGATTGCGGCATCCAGGAACCTACTAAAGGCGTATTTAACGATCTTGACGGTGAAGTGGACCAATTGTGGGCGGAGGCCGTTATGAATTGGCGGCTGGGCGAGTCACTGATGCTAACTGGAGCCCTTGCAGACGAGGCAAAAAGGCAGCAGGAAAACCATTCCGAACAGGATCCTTGGGAAAGTGTTATCCGGGAATTTGTGGAACGGAAAGTCCCGATTGATTGGAATAAAAAAGATGTAGCTACCAGAAAACTATATTGGTCCGGAGAATTCAACAGGGCTGAAACTGAAACAGTTGAACGTGATCGGATATGTGCAGCTGAAATATGGGTGGAATGCTTCAATGAAAAGGTTAATCGGTTGAAGCGGTCTGAGACGATGCGGATCAATGACATTTTAAGTAAATTGGAAGGTTGGGAAAAACACAAAAATCCGTATCGATTTGGGCCTTACGGGATTGTAAAAGGAGGGTATGTAAGAGCATAAAAACTGTATTCTTTGGCCTCAAAAAGTGTATACTTTGGCACCAAAAAACGTATACTTTGACCCTGTTTTGTATACTTTCCTAAAAAATGGAAATGTATACCTTGTATACTTTTAAAAACTGTCAAAGTATACGGTAAAGTATACGCCTAAACCATTGATATATCTATATTTATATTACTTTGTATACTTTGTATACCTTAAATATATAAAAATAAATAAATAGAGTATATAGAGAGATTAGGGGGTTATTATATATGCCTAATCCCTCTAATACAGGCTTATACACGCGTGCGTATGGAGAAGGTAGACAAAGACAGATTTTCACGGAGGTTTGAAAATGATCAGAGAAAAAGACATTGAAAATTATTTGCGGAACCAAGTGAAAAAAATTGGAGGTATTGCTTATAAATTTGAATCCCCTGGAAACGCAGGCGTACCGGATAGGTTGGTTCTGCTGCCAGGAGGCCGGGTCCATTTTGTTGAATTGAAAGCACCTGGGAAAAAACCAACTGCTTTACAATTGGCCCAACATCGGAAAATCAATAAATTACACAGCCGAGTTTTAATCATTGACAGCAAGGAAAAAGTGGATAGGTTTATCGAATGGGTGACGCAAAGTGAAATTTAAGCCGCACAGTTATCAAAGATATTGCATCAACAGGGTTTTAAATACGCCAGCCTTAGGGCTTCTCCTTGACATGGGTCTTGGGAAAACGGTTATCACTTTAACGGCAGTCAATGATTTAAAATACAACAGGTTTGCCATTAATAAGGTCTTGGTTGTAGCCCCAAAAAAAGTGGCGGAAAGCACCTGGGTGAACGAGGCTTCCAAGTGGGAGCATTTAAAGTTATTGCGGATTTCCACCTGTTTGGGTTCCGCAGCCAAACGGATCCGGGCCCTGAATACGCCAGCTGACATTTATGTCATCAACAGGGAAAACATTCCCTGGTTGGTTGACTATTACAGAAACCAGTGGCCGTTTGATATGGTGATCATCGATGAATTTTCATCTTTCAAGAACCATCGGGCCAAACGGTTCAAAGCCTTATCCAATGTACGGCCACACATCAAAAGGATTGTAGGCTTGACTGGGACGCCGGCACCAAACGGACTTCTTGATCTATGGGCCCAAATCTTTTTATTGGATGGCGGCCAACGCCTGGGAAAAACTATTACAGGTTTTCGGGAAAGGTATTTTGAACCGGACCAACGAAACCGTGACCGCATTTTCACCTACGCCCCAAAAATAGGGGCTGATGAAAAAATTCAAAGTTTGATAGGGGATATATGCGTCAGCATGAAAGCCGAGGATTATCTTGAGTTGCCGGATATCATGTACAACACTATTCCTGTTTTACTGGATAGCAAGGCCCAAAAAGCATATGAAAAACTGGAAAGAGAAATGCTTCTTGAGGTGGATGAGTCAACAATAGATGCCGGCTCTGCAGCTGTCCTTACCAATAAGCTTTTACAGCTTTGTAACGGGGCGGCCTATGACGAGGACAGAAACATTGTCGAGATCCACAATTGCAAAATTGAAGCCTTTATGGAATTAGTCGAGGGGTTGAACGGGAAGCCGGCACTAGTCTTTTATAATTTTCAGCATGACAAGGCCCGGATCCAAACAGCTTTATCCAAAACAAAATTACGGGTCCGGGAGTTGAAAACGCCGCAGGATGAAAGAGACTGGAACGACCGGCAGATTGACATTCTATTGGCCCATCCAGCAAGTGCGGCATATGGGTTGAATCTTCAGCAAGGAGGTAACCATGTCATTTGGTTCGGTCTTAATTGGAGCCTGGAACTTTATCAGCAGGCGAATAAAAGACTTCACCGGCAAGGGCAGACGGAAAAAGTAATCATCCACCATCTAACAGTTGCCGGCGGAGTTGACGAAGATGTGGCCGCAGCACTTGAAAATAAGACAAGTACCCAGGACCAGTTGATGGTTGCATTGAAAGCCCGCATAGAGAAAGTTCAAGAGGGGGTAAAATCGTGAAGCTGAGTGAAAAACAATTAGACACAATAGCAAAAGCTGCAGCCAATGCGGCAATTGAGGCATACGAAAATCACAAAAATCAACAGGAGAAAAAGAAACACGACCGCAGGTTGAGAAATATTAAATTGCTTCTCCGGAATTACCGTTCGTTTAAAAAGCATTGCGAGGATGTGAGACTAGAGATTAATATTCTTGATGAAAAGCTTGAACTAGAATATTTAGATTCAAACGAATTCAAAATAGAATCTATCAAACGTAGTAAAGAGAAAACATTAGCCATGGTTCGGTATATTGACAAGGTGTTGACCGTTTATAAAGTAATGTGTGAACAGTCCGGGGATCCGGAAGAGATTCGACGATATCAGACAATCCACCAATTCTACATTTCAGATGGCAAAATGACAGCCGATGAAATTGCTGCATGGCACACCGTGGCAAAACGGACAGTGTACAGAGACATAGAAAAAGCGTGTAAAGCCTTGGCAGTATTGATGTTTGGTGTTGACGGGGTCAAGTTTAGTTGATGTCAAAAAGAGGGCACACTTATAGCATTCTTTATGTGCTAATATGATAGTGTAAGAAAATAGTGTCATGTGTATGTATCTGTCACCGGCGCTGTCCCTTGGAAAAGGATGGCGCTATTTCTATTGTCAATAAATGTCGAATAATATTAATAGGAAAATAGTCCTTTTTGGCGAAATAGGTAGTCAAAAAGGAGGAGATGTGGTTGAAAAAGTATTCTGTTTATATCGTATTGTCGAATGGGCAGGATATACAGTTTGAAACAAACACCAACATCAAAATGCAAATGCCGATTAACATCGGAGGCGGAAAGTTTATCATCACAGAAGAGGAACATGTAATTAATGTTGATCACATTAAAGAACTCGATATAGTACAGCTTAGATAACTATTGCATATTCTTTCCAGTTATCAGACAATATCCCTATACATAGTGTGTAGGGGGTAAATAGATTGAGTAAGGAAAAGAAACCGAAAAAAGAATGGAAAGACCTAAGCAAGAAAGAAAAAGTAATAGGTATAGCAGGCACAATCTTTATTGTTATCGCTATTATTGCAGGAATGTCTGGAGCATTTAACAATAAAGAAGCTTTACCGGTTTCAACTAATGATACGAAAGAGGTTGATAAAGTGAAGGAAGCAAAGAAAGAAAAGGCGAAAGAAGATAAACCAAAAGAAAAAGTTTATTCCCTTGGTTTTGACGCAGAAGGATTTAAAAAGAGGTTCAATGATGTATCGAAAGAATATGGATCTCCATTTCATATTGATAGCATCGAGGTTAAAGACGGCGAGATACAAGACGTTGCTACAATCATGTTGAATGACCTTATCGCTATCAACTTAAATATTAACAAGAAAGATGGCAGTATTAGAGATTTAACACTTATTGGTCAAGGCGATGGAACGGAAGGTTCAGGAATGGATATCATGTTAGGAATTGGGTCGATTGTGTCAACCCTAAATCCTGAACTAGATCAAGATGGTAGAGCTAATGTTTTGAAAGGATTAGGTTTAGATAAAGGAATGCCTGAAGATGCAACTGAATATACAGAAGGTAATATTAAATACTCATTCGTTTATGTTGAAGGTGCAGGGGTAACCTTCTCGGCAAGTAATAAAAATGATAACGGAGGCACTCATTAAGTTGAGTGTCTTTTTGTTTTGGTGATAAGAGATGAATGAGAAACTATTAAACTACATTCTGTCTGGTCAACTCATGAAGTTCTATAAGTCGAAAGAGTGGAAGCAGCTCCGACTTGAAGCGATGAAGCGAGCCAACTATGAATGTGAGCATTGTAAACGTAATGGCAAAGTAACGACACGGAACACCATAAATAAGTATGGTCGTAATACGAAGATGGATGTGAACCACATTAAACCAGTAAGACGGTTTCCACATCTTGCATTAGAAATAGACAACTTGGAATACTTATGCGTTGATTGCCATAACAAAGCAGATGGTAAGGATGAAATGATTAAGAAGGAACCTAAGTTTGTGAATGAGGAGCGATGGTAATGAAGGGTAAACTGATGACGCATTATTGTATGGTGAAAACATGTGATTGGAAAGAAACTTCTCACCGATTACTAGATGGAATTAAGTGTCCCAAGTGTGGAGGGCTTGTAAATAGCGTTTATCAGGGGAAGAAATAAAAATCTATAGACCCCCCGGTCAAATATTTGCTCTTCCTTCTGGGGGAACGGGCAACGGGAGGGGGCTGTCGGAGAAAATATTTTTTGCTTTTTCGCACATGAGAGGGGGAGGGGGTATAAATGGCAAAACCCAGCAAGAAAAAACAGGATGAACTGATTGCAAAAGAGGCAGATCGACTGCACTCTATTTTTTTGGAGTTACCCGAAAATAAGAGGGAAGTTGCAAAAGAATTAATCGAACGGATCGCTTTCATGACCATCCAGCTGCAGATTTTGGAGGATACCATTAAAAGTAAAGGTCCGACTTACAATTTCGTGAACGGCTCCCAAAGAATGTTAATTGAAAATCCTGCTCAAAAGTCCTTTAATACAACGATGAACCGGTATACAACAGCGTATAAAGAATTATTTAACCTGTTAAGTTACCTGGAAGAGAATGATGACAATGACAGCGGCTTTGAAGAGGTATGAGTATCACCCGTATATTGATGAATATATGCGGATGGTTGAGCAGGGAGAAATAGAGACGTGCCAGGAACAAAAGTTGTTAATGAAGTATGTCCGGTCTGTCTTGGATCGCCCAGATGTGATTATTCATGCAGATGATATAGAAAAATCAGTAGAAGTACCGGCCAAGTATTTTCCGTTTGAATTGTTCCCTTGGCAAAAGTTCCTAAATGCGTTGATGTTCGGCGTCAGATATGATGATGGCCGTTTGGTTTGGAATAAGATATTAATGCTACTCGGCCGAGGAGCTGGGAAAACTGGATTTATGGCCTATGACTCTTTTTATATGTTGTCTGGGCATCATGGTGTTAAAAACTATGATATAGATGTTGTCGCTACGTCAGAAGAACAGGCTGAACGAACTTTCTTAGATGTCCATGAGGTTTTGGAAGACGAAAAACAAACGGAAAAGTTGAAAAAAGCTTTCAAATGGACCAAGACAAAAATACAACATAAGAAAACTCGTTCAGTTATGAAGTTCAATACTTCTAATGCTAGGACTAAGGATGGAAAGCGTAACGGCTGCAGTATCTTTGATGAAAGTCATGAATACGAGGATTACAAAAATATTAATATTTATACATCTTCACAGGGTAAAGTGGAAGATTCCAGAGCTATTTACACAACGACAGATGGATATGTCAGGGGCGGACCGTTGGATGATATGAAAGAAGAAGCCTTAATGGTCCTGAATGGTGAAATCAAGGATTCGACCTTTCTTCCTTTCATCTGCCGTTTGGATAGTGATGAAGAGGTTGACGATCCATCAAAATGGGAAAAGGCCAATCCATCCTATCGCTATAATAAGAATCTCCAAATCAAGATGAAACAGGAATATCAGGAGATGCAGCTTGTTCCTTCCAAGCGGATGGAATTCATGACAAAACGTATGAACCGGCCCCAAGCGGATGTTAGGCGGGAAGTCGCAACCTATGAAGACCGTTTGGCCACAGATCAACCGTTGCCGGGAAACGTAAAAGGGATCGATGCGATTGGCGGAGTGGACTTTGCTGATGTACGGGACTTTTGCTCGGTCGGCTTATTATTCAAAAGTGGTGGGAAGCGCTACTGGATCCAGCACACGTTTATTCACCATCTGGCGTTGAAACTCCAGGACATTAATCCGGAAATTATAAACCTAGCCAAAGAAAAAGGTTTATGTACGATCATTTACAATGACAAATCTATTGATCCGGACCGAGTTGTCAATTGGTTTTTGGACAAAGCTAAAACTTTCAATATAAAAAAAATATCAATGGACACTTTCCGAGCGGCAGTATTAAGACCAAAACTAGAAGTTGCAGGATTTGAAGTCGAGATAGTCAGGCGCGGGCCTATTACACACTCTAAATTGGCCCCTCTAATTGATGACATGTTTATTAATCAAACGGTCGTCTTTCATGACGATCCACTCATGCGCTGGTTTGTCGGTAATGTCTATGTGGACGAAAAAGGAAATGGAAATAAAGAATACTGCAAGATTGATAAAGAGAAGCGGAAAACAGACGGGTTTTTCGCTTTTTTGCATGCCCTTAATTTGGACGATTTATTGAAAGAAGCTGCACCAATTACAAAAGAAAACGTCAAGAAAATATTCAAGGCATTCAATGTCTGAAAGGTGGTGAGTGAGTGGGTTTTATACATTGGGCACGATCCTTATTCGGAAATAAAAAAGAAATCAGCTTGAAGGAATGCTTCTTTGATCTTGGAATTGATTATTTTTATAAAAAGTTGGCCGTTGATACCTGTATTGACTTAATTGCCAATGCGTTAGCACAATGTGAAATTCAAACCTTTGAAAAAGGCGTTGAGAAGCGCGGTGAAAATCATTACCTCTTAAATGTGCAGCCTAATCAGAATCAGAACGCGACTGAATTCATGCACAGTCTTGTCAGTAGGCTTATTTATGAAAATGAATGTCTGGTGGTCATGCAGGACGAAAAGCTATATGTCGCAGATGATTTTGAAAGAGTAGAATTCGCTTTTAAAGATAACCTTTATAAAAATGTAGTTATCAATGAATTAAAGTTGGATAAGGTTTTTCACGAAAAAGATGTCTTGTACTTGCGGCTGAATGACAAAAAAATCATGAGCGTAATAGACGGTATGTATGAAAGTCTTGGCAAACTCCTTGTATCTTCCATGAATTTTTATAAACGGAAGAACAATAAACGTATTCTAATCATCGGTGACTTTTTAAGGGCTCAAGACGAAGAGACACAAGCAGCTATTGATGAAATGTTTGAAAGTCAGCTAAAAAACTGGTTTGACCCTAATAAAGAAGGTACGGCCTTCCAAATGCAGGAGGGTTACACATTTGAGGACAAGAGCGATTCCAGCACTGCGGGAGCTGGTAACAATAACACAAGCCGTGACTTTGCCGGTTTAGTGGAGGATGTTTTTAACTATATCGCAATGGCCCTGCATGTACCACGCGGGCTATTAAAAGGCGATGTGTCGGACATAGAAAATCAGATTGACAGCTTTCTAATGTTCAGGGTAAACCCCATCGCCGAACTAATCCAGGATGAATTTAACCGGAAGATGTACACCAAAAAAGAGTACCTGGAACGGACTTATTTGAAAGTTGACACTAGCAAAATAAAGATAGTTGATCTTTCGAAATTTGCCACAGCTGCAGATAAGCTGTTTGCAATCGGCGGATTTACCATTAATGACATTTTAAGAGAATTAGGGAGGGAGCCTATTGATAGTGATTGGGCCAATTACCGATATGTCACGAAAAACTATGAGAGGGCAGATTTGCCGAGAGGAGGTGAGAGTGATTGAGGTTTTATAAGTTTAAAAATGAAAAATATAAACATCTTGCGGAAGTGACACACCAATTTAAAGCTGAAACCAATGCTGATGAATCAACAACTAAAATCACCATATACGGTGATATAGGCGATTATTGGTGGGACTCAACATCGGCCGCCGACGTTGAAAGAGCGCTAAAAAATGTGAACAGCAATGAAATCCAAGTGCATATTAATAGCCCAGGCGGAGATGCTTTTGACGGCATTGCAATTTATAACCAACTTAAAAGTCATTCTGCAAAAATAATTGTTCATATTGATGGTTTGGCCGCAAGTGCTGCGTCAGTTATTGCGATGGCAGGCGATGAAATCATCATGAATACAGGATCAATGCTTATGATTCACGAAGCTTCAATCCTTACATGGGGAACTAAGAAAGAACTTAAATCTGCATTAAACGCCCTGGAAGGTTTGGACAAGTCTTTAGCCGATATTTATATGACTAGGTTCAAAGGTGAACGTTCTGAAATTGAAACGTTTATCGAAAATGAAACTTGGTTTACAGTCGATGAAGCGATAGCTGTAGGTCTTGCCGATGAAGCAAAAGAAGTTGAGGAAGAAAACGAAGAAACGTTGGATGCTGAATCATATAAAAACAGCGTTCTTTCCCGTTTTCGAAAACCAGAACAAGCGCCAATTGCAGCTAATGTAAACAACATACTAGAAAGATTCAAACGCCAATAACTGGGCGTTATTTTTTATTTTAGGAGGAGAATGAAATATGACAATTAAAAACTTAGATCGTGAAAAAGTAGTTGAAAACAAAGAAGAGCAAATCAAAGCTTTACAAGCCGCCTTTGAAAGTGCGGATCCTAAAGAGGTTGCAGAAAAAATTGTTACGAACTATGAAAACAACATGCTCCATTTTCAAGACATGATGAACGCCACTATCCGTGAGGCAAATCGAGCAAATGAACAGCAATGGGATGATGCAGTATTAGCTCAGCGTGGCGTTCGTGCTTTAACCACAGAAGAAAAGAAATTTTATAACAAGGCTATTGAAGTCCAATCTTTTGATGGTGTATCCGAATTAATGCCCCCGACTGTTTATGAACGGGTATTTGAGGATTTGGCAATAGAACATCCTTTGCTGTCTAAAATTAATTTTCAGCGGGTCGGAGCTTCTACGATGTGGGTTGTACGAAAAGAAGGGGCCACTACTGCGTTTTGGGGCGAAGTGTGCGATAAAATCGAGGAAATGGTTGACCATGGCTTTGAAACGATTGACCAAGGTATGTTCAAGCTTTCCGGATTCCTGGTTGTTTGTAAAGCCATGTTTGAAATCGGACCTGAATGGTTAGACCGTTATGTTCGAGCTTTCTTGATGGAAACTGTGGCGTCTGAACTGGAAAGTGTTGTAGTTACCGGTGACGGTAATAAAAAGCCAATAGGCATGATTCGTGATCTCGATGGAGCTGTCACCGGCGGAGTTTATCCTGAAAAAGAAGCCAAGGAACTAAATGATCTATCTCCAAAAACAATTGGAAAAGAAATCCTAGCTCCTGCAACAATTGTTGATAAGAACGAAAATGGTACTCCTAAACGAACAAGGCCATATGCAGGGATTACATTTATTATCAACCCGTATGATTATGCTATGCGTTTCTTTGGTGAAGGAGTGAAACAACGGGATGATGGTACGTGGGTTTTTGATAAATTCCCTGTCCCAGGATTGGAAATCATTCAATCGTCTGCCGTCCCAATTAATAAAATGGTCGTTGGGCACCCTAAAGATTATTTTATGGGGGTAGCGACAGAGGCGAAGCTTGAATCTACTGATGTTTTAAGAATGATTGAGGACCAGCGCCTGTATTTGGTTCGTCAGCTGGCAAATGGGCGTCCGATTGATAACGATAAATTTAGTGTTTTCGATATTAGTAAAATTGGTGAGACAGAGGAGACTCCCTAAACAGCCCGTAAATGTAAAGGTTAGTGCTACAGACACGAAAGCAATTCTCACGTGGGACTAGCCTTTATACAGGGCTTTCACGTAAAGGAGGTATACCATACCATGACAACTTATAATGTTTATCGGGATGGAAATAAAATTAAATCCGGGCTAACGGAAAAGTCGTTTACTGATTCGGGCCTGACGCCTAATACGGAATACACCTATCAGGTAAGTGCAGAAAATAATACTGGTGAGAGTGAGCTGTCTGATCCAATTAAAGTCAAAACAAATTATAGCGATCCGACAGCAGTAGATATTTCACCTAAAACAAATAATCTCGAAGCCGGTGCCACTCGAAATCTGACAGCTGCAGTCACACCGTCTACAGCTAAACAGACTGTTACTTGGTCAAGTTCTGACCCGGGAATTGCAACCGTTGATGCTAACGGTAAGATTACGGCTGTTGCTGCAGGCACGGCTACGATTACGGCCACATCGACAGAAAAAAGCGCCGTTAAGGGGACTGCAACTGTAAATGTGACTGAACCTGAACCGGATCCAGGCGATGGTGAAGGATGATGCTGGAGGATTTAAAGTCCCGTCTACGAATTACATGGAGTGAAGAGGATAAGGATCTTGAAAACATCATAAACCGATCAGAGTCGTACTTGTCCGAATTGACAGGTGCGACTTTTGATTTTGAAAAAGAAGTATGGCCAAAGGAGCTTTTACTTGAACGGTGCCGTTATGTTTACAATAATGCGGCCGATGAGTTTGAAAAAAACTTTGCTCATGAATTGAAACGTCTTATTTTACTCGTAGCGCTTGGGAAGGTGGGTACTAAAGTTGAAACAGTACCGGGAGACGTTTAATGACGGATTTTTAACTTATGGCCATAAAAAGACCCAACGGTCAGCTACCGGAAAAAGAATCGGGGAAGGTTTTACTTCCCAAGGAAAATTGGCTTTCAAAGAAATGTCTTGCCGGGATAGTGATTACCAATTGGCTGGAATCATGGGAGCAAGTCTCGACTTGAAAGTAAAGACGCCCTATCCTCCATCTTTCAGAAACATTAACAAGAACAAATTGAAAGTGGTTATTGAAAACACAGAATATGATGTTATCCGGGTGGATTCAGACCGAGAAAAGACCGTACTTTTTTTTCATCTCCAAGAGGTAGGTGTGGTTAATGAATGAGAAATCTAAACGTCTTATGGCTGAGCAAAAAAAGAAGATTTTTTCCTCCCTGAAAGATCACTTTGGGCTGGAAGTTTACGAAGATGAAATTGCAGAAGATGAGGAAGAGCAATTGCTCAATCTCGACAAATATAACTTTTTCACTCTTGAAATGAGTAATTTCAGGCCAGCACAAGATCCAGCCCGGAGTATCTCACAAGATGTCATCATCGACTATTATTCCGAAAAACGAGACGATGTGGATGAAGTTTCAATTGATGTTATTTCTCTTATTTCTGCAATCAAAGGGATGAGGTTTACTGGCACACAAAGGGAAAGATTACGAGTAAAAGACATGGATAGATACATCGATCGCGTGTCTTTTTTGTTTAGGCGGGTGATTCCAATTGAGTGTGCGGTTCGAAGTTGACGCAAAGGCTATCCAGCAGCTGGAATCCAAGATGGCCAAGCTGCCTGGCATTGCGGAAAAGGTAGTGAACGAGACAATTCACGGATTTGGGATACGGACCACTGTGGAAGGAATAACAAAGCTTATGCCGGTTTCAACAAAAAATGGCCGGATCCGTAATAAACGCCATGCTAAAACAAGTAGATGGTCTCAAAGCGAGGAGCACAATCTTGCTTTTACAATCAAAGCGAGAGGCGGGGCAGCAAACAAGCCTGGAAGTTTTGGTTATCTTGTATTCCCGGAGGAAGGAAGAGGATCACATAACCCACTTGAACAGCGTTTTATGGAGCGCGGTTTAATGGCTGCCACTCCAAAAATATTAAACAAATTAAATGAAAACATAGACAGGAAATTAAGGGAGGCTTTTTGATGGCAAACACAGTAACGGAATTTGATTCGGTAACGATCACTAATGCCAGTGTCCAGTTTTTTGATGGTGGTACACAGCAAGAAGGAACGAAATTCGGTTGCTTAGGTGATTTGGAAGCAGAAACCGAAAGTACTGAAATCGTAAAAAAGTGTGAAGGTATTGAAGTGAAAAAAATCACCAAACCCCAAAAGTCAGAAGTGAAGGTAACGGCGCATATCCCCGTGCAAGTGGCCCGTGATTATTTCGGGTTGACAAAAGAAGGGTTAAAGCCAGGTGTGTGGGCATATGGCAGCATGTCTAAAGGAAAACGATTCGTCTTTACAGCCGATGTCATTGACGAATTCGAAGACATCACGAAGATGATTGCTTTTGCAAACTGTGCAAATGCTACAGGACTAAAAATGAAAATTGAAAATGGTGCCGATGAAGTGGCGTTGCTTGAACTTGAATTTACAGCCCTTCCTGATCAGAATCGGATGATTTATTATGAAGCCTTTATCGCAGAAATTGATGACGACTCAGTAAAAGAGCAATGGCATAAGAAGTTTACTCCTGAATTGGTGAAGGCAACTTTGCCCTAAAAAGCCCGTAAATCTTAAATCTGATACCAGGACGGATAAAACAATTAAACTGTCCTGGAATTGATTTAAGACCAGGGCTTTTTTCTATTTCATAAAAAAACGGAGGCTCGATTGATGAAGGTTCAGAAAGTGACACTGAAAGATATTGAAATCAGAAAAGTAGACGGTGAGTTTGAAAAGGTATTTATCAACGAAAAAACATATCCCGCCTTTTTGACAAATCATTCTTTAAAAAGGGGAAAAGAATTAGGTTATATTGAAACATCGGTTTTCAATGAACTTGCAAAGCTTCAACACTTTCAAAACGTGGAAGAAGAGCAAGGTGAAATCGATTTAAGTGTTTTAGGAGACTTTGACGAGACAAAGGCGCTACAAGTTATTTATTTGGCTCTAACGGGAGCAAACCGGAAGCTTGAACTGAACTTTGATGAATTTCTTGAAAAATATCATGATAGTTTTGAAGAAACTATGATACTATACGCAAACCTTATCGCTGATTTAGTAGCTTCTGATAAAAATCAATTTGCAAATGGATTCAAGAAAAGTACAAACCGCAGTAATAAAAAAAAGCAAAACCGCCATCGATAAAGCTTGAATGTGTTGAGGATTTATATGTTCTGTATTGTGTTGGTGCAGGCATGGATCCGAACACTTTTTGGCATGAACCTATCCCCTCTGTAGAGAGAATCTACGAGGGGATTCTTGCGTTTGAGGGATGGCGCAACAATCCTAAGGAGGGATAGGTGCGATGGCTAGAAATCCAGAAGTCAAAGTAACATTTAAAGCGTTCAACAAAGATTTTAATAAAGCAATAACTGAAATGAACGCTCATGCCAAACGGCTCAGGCAAGAAATGAAGCTGCAGTCTGAGCAAATGAAACATACCGGAAGCAGCACTACTAAATTCCAAGCGGAATTACGAAACCTGCAGCAACAATTTGATTTGGCCCGCCAAAAAACAAAGGCGGTCTATGATCAGCTTCAGCGTGCGAAGAGCATATACGGGGCAAACTCGAATGAAGTAGCTAGACTGACAAGCCAGCTTAGAAGCGCGCAGATTGCAGAACAGCAGCTTGCTAATAAAATCATTCAAACAACAATGAGTTTGAATAAAGCAAGGGCTGCCGAAATAGCACGGACCAGCGAAGTAACCAAAGCTTCCCAAAAGCTAACAGAATTAAAAACAAAAGAAGACCAATTAAAAGCGTCCATGTCCAGGATGAACGCTGAATATGATCTTCAAAAAGCTAAGCTAAGTGCCAATGCTTCGGAAGCTGATAAATTGCGCTTGAAAATGGACCATTTAGGGAAAGCGCATGATATGGCAAAACAGCATGTCAAGAATTTAGAAAATCAACTGCAACAAGCTAAGTCAAAATACGCTGGAAACAATGCTGAAATTGAAAAATATAGGACAGCATTACTCAAGGCAAAAACGGCCGAACAAGAACTTGCCGCCCAGATAACTGCCACGAATGGTAAATTGAAGGAGCAATCAAGCGCGGCATTTCAAGCGTCCCAATCATTAAATAATACTGGTAGCAAGATTCAGCAGACAGGAGCGACAATGACAGGGGCTTTCGCTCCTGCAGCTGTTGCATCGGGCATGGCCTTTAAACGAATGATTGGCGGCTCAATGGAATTTGAACAAGCAACAAGGCGTGCTGCAACGCTAACCGGCGGGGAGTATAACAAGATTAAAAGATCTATACTCGATATGGCCAAAGACTCAGTGTATACCACTGGGGAAGTTGCTTCTGCTTTTGCCGATATGGGCCAAAAAGGTTTTTCTGCAGCCCAGGCAACCGATGCACTTCCTGGCGTTTTAAGCGCGGCCGCCGCATCAGGCGAGGATTTGGGTCTTGTAGCTAACGTTATCACGTCTGCTTTAAACTCTTTTGGTCTTGAGGCCAAAGAATCGGGACGAGTAGCTGATATTCTTGCGCAAGGGGCAAATGAGTCAGCGGCAAGTGTAGACGACTTAGGTTACGCCTTTAAATATGCAGCGCCATTAGCCTCGCAGTTAGGATTTTCTATTGAAGAGTTGACTGCCATGACAGGCCTTATGGTTGATGCAGGTATGAAAGGTGAGCAAGCTGGTACGACTTTGAGGGCCGCATTTGTCCGATTGATAAAACCGCCAAAACAAGCAGCTGATCAACTTAACAAATTAGGCGTTGAGTTGAAAAATAAAAACGGTGAAATGAAACCCATGTCCGAAATTGTCAGAGAGCTGTCCAAGGGCATGGACGGGATGAGTGAAGCTGAAAAGTCTGCCGCCCTCGCAGCCATCTTTGGTACCGAAGCTGTCTCAGGAATGATGACGCTCATGGCGGCCGGACCAGATGAGATAGAAAAAATGACAAAAGCGCTTGAAAATAGTGAGGGCGCTTCTAAAAAAGCAGCCGATTCAATGCTGGAAGGTTGGGCTGGTGCAATTACAAAAGCAGGATCAGCAGTAGACGTTGCAGCTAGGTCTTTCACTGATAGTCTGGCCCCTGCAATCGAAAAGATAGCGGATGTCGTTTACAGTCTTTCGGAAAGATTTGCTAATTTGCCGGCGCCGGTCCAAACGGGGATTTCTGCTTTTTTCGCTCTTTCAACAGTGGGGTTAGTGCTTGTTACGCTGTTTGGGATAATAGCCAATTCAGTTGGCGGTATAGTCCAGCTATTTGGACAGCTCGGAACAAAAATATTTGGAACTGCGGGCAGTGCCGGTTCTGCTTCGAAAGCTTTCACTGCCATACGAACGGCATTGGCGGCTTTAACAGGTCCTATCGGAATTATTATTGCTGTAATAACCGCATTAATCGCCATCTTCGTGCGGATGTACCAAACAAATGAGGAATTCCGAAATAAAGTAAACGCTGTTTGGGATGCGGTGAAAGAAAAAATCGGAGCCGCAATTGAAGCTGTAAAAGGTTTTATCACGGATATATTTGGCCAAGTCGTCGAATGGTGGAAAGAAAACCAAGATTCAATAAGGCAAGCTACTGAAAATGTTTGGTCCTGGATTCAAAGCTTTATTCAAGTTGCTCTCACAGTTATTTCAACCGTTTTTAGTACAATATGGCCTGTCATCCAGTGGCTTGTAATTGACACATGGAATGCGATTAAAAATACAATTCAAGGCGCTCTTGATATTATTCTGGGAATTGTAAGTTTCTTTTCCTCTCTTTTCACAGGAGATTGGAAAGGCATGTGGGAAGCGGTAAAGCAGATTTTTAGCGGTGCCTTGCAGTTGGTTTGGGGCCTTATCAATTTGTGGTTTGTCGGCAAAATCCTCAAGGTTGGAAAATCATTCGCGAACTTATTCAAGAATATTTTCAGCGTTGTTTGGAATGCGATAAAAAGCATTTTTTCAAAGTCACTAAGCGCCGTGAAAAACGTTGTTTCAATCGGGTTTAATGCAGTGCGGTCTGTAACAACCACAGTTATGAACGGGATAAAAAGTGTTATTTCCACTGTTTGGAATGCTATTAAATCCGTCATAACCAAAGTTGTTAATGGAGTGAAATCCGTTGTAACAAAAGTATGGAACGGAATAAAGTCCGTCACATCTTCAGTTTTTAATGGAATTAAATCCGTTGCTAGTTCTGTGTGGAACGGCATAAAATCCGTCATAACAACCGTTGTTAATGGGGTCAAATCAAAAGTTACAAGCGTGTGGAACAGCATAAAATCTACCACTACATCTGTTTGGAATGGTATTAAGAATGCTATGACAAAGCCGGTTAACGCTGCTAAAAATACTATTAAAACGGCTGTAGATCAAATCAAAGGGTTCTTTAGAAACATGAAGTTGAAAATCCCTAAAATATCTCTGCCGAAGCTGCCTAAATTTAGTTTGTCAGGTAAGTTTAGTTTGAATCCGCCGTCTGTTCCTAAGATATCGGTAAATTGGAACGCTTTAGGAGGTATTTTCAAACGGCCTACAATTTTTAATACTGCAAATGCAGGGTTGCAAGGTGTGGGTGAAGCGGGCCCGGAAGCCATCCTTCCTTTAACTGACAGGGTACTGGGAACCATCGGCGATGCAATAGCTAGGACAATGCCGCACATGGCACGATCTGAACAAGTTGTAACAACCAATAATAATGTGACGATTCACGCTTCAGTTAGAAATGACCGTGACATAGACAAACTAGCTGATAAATTAGACGGCACCTTAAATACACTTGGGAACAGAAGAAACGCTGCATGGGGAGGTTCTTAATGGTAAAGATTGATAATACAAGTATCGAAGATTTACAGTTATGTTTATCTGAACGTCCGCCTATTCCCACTCCTGAGCAGGACGTTGATCATATTGATATAAAAGGAAGACATGGATCGCTAACCAAGAAGTATGGATTTAAAGATATTTCGTATTCTCTCACTTTTGACTTTTTGGAAGACGTTCCGTTTAAACCGGCCTTTAGAAAAGCAAAACCTGTGTTTTTTAATGGAAAAAAACTAGCTTTTGAAGATGACCCTGGAATCTTTTATAAGATTAAATCGGTCACTATTGATGAAGCTGAAAATGAGGTTATGGAATATGGCCAGTTTACAGCGAATTTCATCCTGGCTCCATTTCAATATGAGGTTAATGTCCCGACGCAAACCATAACCGGCCAAACAACCTTAACCAATGAGGGCTACGAATCAGAACCTTACATTAAAGCTCATGCCGCCGGAACGGGAAAAGTCTATATCAATGATCAAGTGGTAACGATTAAAGACATCAACGGTTTTATAGAGCTTGACAGCGAAATAATGAACGCCTATCGAAAAACAGACGGCTATATCACCAATCTCAATAATCACATGATTGGTGATTTTCCTGTTTTGGCGCATGGGAAAAATGTTATTAAGTTTGATGGGGCCATTACAAAATTAGAGGTGAATCCTAGATGGAGGTGGGTGTGATGGAAAAGATAGTAAAATTAAAATTGGACAAGGAAAAAATATCTTCTGTAAAGAAAGTTGAACAAGCGAATGATTATAACTATAAACTTTTAAGTGGAAAAATTAATTTTTAATTCAACTTATAGAACTTATATTGGTATACTCTATTAAAAAGGGGAATCGATATGAGTTTTGTATCAATAATGGCATCTAGCAATTTTGTTAATGTGGTCTCTGATGGAAGAGTTAGTTACGGAGGGGCGTCTCTCCAAGAGAACTATAAAAAATTTAAAAAGATCAGCGAGAAACAATTTATTGCTTTTGCAGGCGCAAAAGAATTGTGTGAAAATGTAATTAATCAAGTTGATTACCTAGAAAAAACTCACTATGATCTTCATCAAGTTGCACGGGAAATACATTCCGTAATTTATAATAATATTTCTCTTTACAGCTATAAAATGATGTTTTGTGTAGGTGGGATTAACTTCAACGGGAAAATAGAATTTTATACAGTGAATAAGAATTCTTCTAAAATTGGAATTTTTAAGCCATCAAGTTCCACTGATATAAATTATGCTTTTCTAAGTCCTGATGTAAGTGATCAGATATTGGATGAAAAGTTAAATGAATTCGCCTCAATATTTGGGGCAGATAGTTCTTCGAAATGCCTTAAAATACAGAAGGCATTAAATGACTTTGTTGCAAGTATAGATAACACAGTGAATACAAATACTTCCACTTTAACTATTAAATAAAGCATCCTTTCGAGGGTGCTTTTAATTTTTTCAGAAAGGAGGTAACCTGATTGTTTCCAGTTTTATATAAAAAAGACGAAACAGATTTTATCCATAATGGACTAGGGGTTTTAAGTGGTGCTATAACCGCAGTACCAGACGAAGAATTAAACGGTCCCTTTGAAATCACCATCGAATATGATTCGGAGGGCTTTTTGGCTGACAAAATAGAGAACGGAATGATTGTTAAGGCGAAGGCCAACGACAGGCAGGACCCGCAGTTATTCCGTATCTATGCGATTGAGAAAAGCCTGCAAAGTGACAATCTCATTATCCACGGCCAGCACATCACATACGATCTGGCCGGCAATTTTGTAGAAAGCCTTGTATTGAAAAATTACACGTTAAAAGAAGCCATGGAAGCCATTAAGAAAAACTTGGCCTATCCGACCAGATTTAATATCACCAGCACGAACAATGAAACTGTATCAAGCACAAGCCTATACCGGACCAATCCTTTACAGATGATTGCCGGTATGGAAGGATCCATTCTCCAAATCTGGGGCGGCCAGATTGAGCGTGACAATTTTAATTTGATCATGCACAAACGTCGGGGATCTGATGACGGGGTCCTGGTCACTTATAAAAAGAATCTCACTGGATTGGAGGCCAAATTTGACGAATCACAGGTTGTCACTCGAATTTTCCCGTTTAAGTATGACGAGGAAACAGATACATTGATCACAATTGATGGGAAGTACATCGACAGCCCAAATATTAATAAATATCCCGTTATTAAAATTCTGCCCGTTGATTTTAGTGACGATGAGTCCATTAAAAATAAAACGGATCTCTACAATGCATCAAAAAACTTTTTTAATGTTGGCGGGAAAGACTTGCCAACGGTTGAGATGGAAGTTGAATTTGAGCCGTTACATGGTACGGAAGAGTACAAAGATGTGGCTGTCCTGGAGCTCGTTGGCATGGGTGATACTATCACCGTCCGGCATTCGAAAATGGGAATTGACGTAAAAGCCCAGGTCGTACAGATTGAATATGATTCTATCGCTGAAAAAAATAAAAAGGTGACCCTTGGTAACGTTAAGGCCCGATTGACGGACACCATCAATAATGCCGCGGATATTATCAATAATGTAGGCGAAAGGATTAACAATGCCAATGAAAAGGCAAATGAGGCGATTAGGGCCGCAAATGGCAAGAACACCATCTTTTATGGCCCGGACGAACCCACAGGAGCGCAGGAAGGCGATATCTGGTTTAAAACCGTTGATGGAGAATATACCCGTACTTATCGCTTTGACGGTGTGCAATGGCAGCTGGTTGTTTCCGCTGATATCCGAGACATTGAAGAAGAAGCTCAGGAAGCCAGGAACAGAGCCGATGAAGCCGTTGAAAAAGCTAACCTTGCAACGAATAATGCCAACGAAGCGATTGAGCAGGCTCAGGAAGCTTTTGATGAAGCTACCTCTGCCCATAATATTGCTGATGCGGCAAGGGAAGCCAGTGAAGCTGCAGGACGGGTAGCAGGGGAAGCGAAGGAACAAGCTGGCACAGCAATTGCAGATGCACAAAAAGCTATGTCAGAAGCTCAAACAGCTCTCAAAGATGTGGACGACCTGGAAACGTCAATTACAGCAGAATTTGAAACGATCAACGGTCAATTAAAGTCAAAAGTCAGCCAGACCGAGTTTAATGGTTTGAAAGGTACTGTCACCAACCACAGTACGCTCATTCAGCAAACGCAAAATGACATAAAATCTAAGGCTGACAAAAACTATGTCGATACGATTAAGGGCACAGTTGATAGTCATAGTACATTGATTAGTCAAAATGCCGAGGAGATTAAATCTAAGGCAAGTCAATCTGCCGTTAATACGTTGACAGGACAAGTGGAATCTCACGAATCGTTGATTTCTCAAAATGCAAAGGAAATTGCACAACGAATGCGGACGGTTGATGCCAATGCCAAGTTTGCCACTCAATCGCAGTTAACGCAGACAAGCAGCAGTTTGACGAGCCAGATTACGGCTGTGCGGACGAATCTTGATAATTTGGAAATTGGTGGAAGGAATTTATTAAAGAATAGCAGGAATCCGTCTGTGATACCTTTTGATTGGGTGACTAAAAGCGCAGTGGTGGAATTCGATTCCGAATTTGGGGAAAACGTTTATGTCATCAACAAAGCAACTGCAGGTGAATTAACAGCCGGAACAGAAAGAGTGATAGTTGAGCCTGACACGGAATACACATTGTCTGCTTATTTAAAACAAACATCCAATGTTGTTAGTATTGATTACTACTTTTTATCAAGAAGAAAAGGAAGCACTTCAAACTACGATTTTGTGACATCAAGAACAAACTTCAAAGTTACTGGTGAATGGACAAGAATAACATGGACGTTTAAAACTCCGGCGGAAGCTTATGAGGGGTATGTCCGTTTTGATAATAATGGTTCTACAAATGGGCAAAATTCAAAACTATCTTTTACAAAGTTTAAGCTTGAAAAAGGAAACAAAGCAACCGACTGGACTCCTGCGCCGGAAGACATGGTTACAGCCGTCCAATTCAGTACCCTAGAGCAAACAGTCGATTCTATCACTACTAGAGTTGGAAATTCGGAAGGAAATATTTCCTCGCTCCAACAGACAGCTAACAGCCTTTCTAGTAGAATTTCTTCTGCCGAGGGAAATATCAGCACCTTAACCCAGACAGCACAAGGCTTGCAAACACAAGTCACAGACAACAAAGGTAACATATCATCTGTGACGCAACTGGCAAATTCTTTGCAGACAAGGATGACAAATGCAGAGGGTGGCATAAGCACTCTCACTCAAACGGCAACTAGTTTACAATCAACAATCTCAAGCGTAAGAAATGATCTTGATAACCTTGAGATTGGTGGACGGAACTTTTTAACAGATTCAAGTGCAAACGGTGTTTATCCTAAGCTTAATGGTTATTATTCTGCCGGCAGGTCAACGGCTCAACCTCTCGATGGGTATATAAGGTTGGTTTGTACTGATCACAGCGATGCCTACTATCAGATGGGTGAGACTGCACAAAAGATGAATGGATTTAATGCGGGCGATGCTGTTACGTTTTCAGGCGAATTTGACAACGACATAGAAAATGCTGATGTTACATTCTATTGTTATATAGGTGGCACTTGGAGAGAAAGCAGATACACCATTAATAAAAACGGTTGGGGAAATAGATTTTCAGCCACCTTCATTATTCCAAAAGATACAACCGGAATTATGGTCCGGATAAGATTTCCTAGGGTTGTAGAGTCGGTTGGAAAGTCTATACGTTTTAGAAAAATTAAACTCGAAAAAGGCAACAAAGCAACCGACTGGACCCCAGCTCCCGAAGACATGGCCACACAGTCACAAATATCTCAACTGTCCGATGCTATTAATCTACGTGTCACAAAGAAAGATCTCATTAACCAAATTAACATAGACACGTCAGGCATTTTGATAAGTGGAAAAAAGCTAGTCTTGGATGGCAACACCACTGTTACCGGCACATTTAAAGTCAATAATGCTAACATTGTTTCCGTAGATGCTGGCAAGATGACAACCGGTACGCTGGATGCTGGAAAAGTTTCCGTCATTAATTTGAATGCCAGTAACATAAAGTCAGGAAAAATTAATGCGAATTCCGTTACCATTTCAGCAACAAATGGGCTGGCAAAGCTTGATCTAAGCAGCACCGGATTACAGTCATACGACAGCAGTGGAAAAATGCGTATTGCATTAAATATTCGTTCTGCCGGAGGCGCTGGGTCGGATCCTGCCACACTAAGATTTTTTAGTGGTAATGGATCTATATCTGCCGGTGTCGGAATGAATGTCAACGACACTTTTGTTATCGGCAGCACCTCAAATAGTGTCCACAATGAAATATATTCCGGTGGTAACACCATAATGTACGCTAATCAGATCAGGATGGTCACGAAGGAAGGGACTGGCGGCTACAGTAAGAGATACTTCATCATGAATTCGTTGAAAAGCGCTACAGGGGACTATAATCCATGTCTATATCCCGATACGTCTGGATGGGGGTATGTAGGTACTACTGCTAACAGGTTGTGGCGTATCTATACCAACTATCTTCACTATGTGGATTTGGTTAACCTATCTACCCGTGACAGCAAGGCTAATATCCAGGAGGCAAATATTAAACAAATGCAGTCGGCCTTTGATGACATGGATTTAGTCACTTTCAATTATAAAAACGAGGATGGCAGCCCACGAGACGAGTTGAAAATCGGTTGGATAGCAGAAGAAAGTCCAAGTTTAATCACGTCAAAAGATAAAAAGCAAATCAGTCTGAATAATACGGTTGGGGTTATGGCAGGCAGCATGAAATATCAGCAGCAGCGTATTGATCAGCTGGAAAAAGAAAAAGAGGAACTTATCCTGAAAGTCGCAAAACTAGAAGAAAGATTACACAAATTGGAGGCAGCTTAAATGAAAATTGAAATTGAGAATATCGATATCGCAAAGGTTATTAATTTCTTGGATGGCCTATCACTTAAAGGATTGAAGTCCATCCATCGGACTAACCTAAGCCGAAAACTGCAGGAAAAATTGAAGGTGGTGGCAGAAAATGAAAAACAGCTCATAGAAGAATTAGAGGACGATGAAAAGAAGTTGAAGGTTGAACTTGATAAGTTTCATAAAGAAAAAGTTGTGATTGATGGCGGTGACTCACAGACGATGCTACAATCCGTGAGGTCCGTCATCAAAGAAATTACTGCCGAAGACAGTGAGCATGAATTTAGCGGTAATGATGCCTATGCCGTAGCTTGTTTATATGACGAATTTGAACTAAACAAAGGAGAGGAAGAATAATGAGAATGACTATTACAGGAATTAATTTTAACTACGAAAATGGGTTTGAACAGGAATATACAAGTGTCGATTTAAGCTTTATCACATCGGGGGCGACATACTCCATAAACGGCCCAATCACAGTAAGTAAAGACGAATATCAAGCTTCTTCTGCTAACAACGATGAATTGAAGAAATTAATTAAAGCAAAAATTGCGGAAGATCTACAAGCCTAACGGGGCTTTTTTATTTTGCTTAAATATTAAATAGAAGGGTGAGTTAGATGGACATGATAGAATGGCTGTCACGTTTCCTAGAATCGGATAATACAAAATTAATTTATATTCTTGCATTGATTATGGGGGCAAACATCATAGATTTTATGGTGGGGTGGATAAATGCCAAACTCAATCCAGCCATTAAATTTTCAAGCTCTAAAGCAATTTTCGGGATTGCCCGTAAGTTGCTTTTATTTGTTTTGCTTGTCTACACCATTCCGGTTGCATTATTGATGCCGGAGCCACTCGGGATTAGCGCTCTTTACGTTTTGTACATTGGGTATTTGGCAAGCGAAATTAATTCAGTGCTTAATCATTTCAAGTTGGCCGAGGATGACAAGAGCATGGATCCGTTTATAGATTTTTTTAAACAGTTGTTTAAGGACAAATAAGGAGTGACGCATAAGCGTTGCTCTTTTTTTATAAAATTAAGGAGAGGATTTATAATGGCAACTATTATTGATATTTCACATCACCAGGCGCCGAGCGCGATTAATTATGATAAGCTGGCTAAGCAGGTGGATCTGGTTATCATCCGTACTCAATACGGGTCTAACTTAATCGATCGTCACTACAAAACGCACCATAGGGAGTTTCAGAAACGGGGAGTGCCGACAGCTGCTTATGCTTGGCTACGGGGAGTCAGTGTAAATGACATGGAAAAAGAAGCTACTGACTTTTACAACCGTACAAAGGAATTCAATCCGTGCTTTTGGTTTCTTGACGTGGAAGAGAAGTCCATGTCGGATATGAGAAAAGGCACGAGCGCATTTCTGAAAAAATTACGTGCGCTGGGCGCAAAAAGGGTAGGCATCTATGTTGGCCACCATTTATATAAATCGTTTAACCTTAACTTAGCTGAAGCAGATGCCGTATGGATCCCGCGCTACGGAGCTAAGCCAAGCTATCCATGCGACTTGCATCAATATACCGACTGTGGAAAACTTGACGGTTACAGCGGCCATCTAGACATAAACAGGCTCACGGGTAGTAAGCCCCTGTCATACTTTATTGGAGGGATGGCAACAGCTCCGCCAGCTGCCAATCAAAAGCCAGCTGCAAAGCCTGCCTCTAAACCAGCTGCCAATACAGGTGGAACATATACCGTCAAAGCAGGGGACACGTTATCGGGTATTGCCGCGCGATATAAAACCACTGTCGCCGAGTTGGCCCGGATCAATGGTATTAAAAATCCAAACCTTATCCGTGTCGGCCAAAAAATTAAGCTGTCCGGATCTGCTCCTGCAAAGGCGCCTACTACCAAGGCTGTTTATCACACTGTAAAGCACGGCGACACTGTGAGTGGGTTGGCTGTCAAGTATGGCAGCACACAGGCACAGATTAAAGCCTGGAACAACATTAAGGACATCAATAAAATTTATGTTGGTCAAAAGTTAAGGGTTAAATAAAATAAATTGGACGATAATGAAAGGGTCCCTCTTTGTTATATGCGCATACCTCCCCCAAACGGGGAGGGCCTTTTTTGTGCATAAAAAGGCCCTTGGAATTTATGGCCCGTGTCGGACGCAATCCAAGGGGAATGGAATTAAGGTTACATTAAGCATATCTAAAATGGGATTTAATACAAGCCGGTTTCGTTCGACATAGTTTGACATGCCCGGTGCTAACCGGGCTTTTTTTACCAATTACATTGCATAACTTTTCTATAAAGTTTATTATAGTAACAAAGAGGAAATAAATTATAAAAGTTACTTATTTGGCATATCTTATGAGAAAAGAGGCGTAGAAAATGGGAAGGGAGGTCCTTAAATTGAGCCCCAATGTGAAAGGGGTCTTACATGCTTTATCTGTTTTAGGGACATTTATGACAACGTTTGCCCTTCTTTACCTAGTACAAAAATACACCATTGGCCTGCTTTTCTCATTGAATAAAATTGAATTTTACGGTTTGCCTATCCATATATTAATTTATACATCTACATCATTGTATATCATGAAAAAGTTCATTAAAATTTCATCACCGTATAAAGACGATTTCTAATCTTCCTGATCTCCACCGACAGGAAGATTTTTCGTTTCTTTGGGGATTTCAATTTTTAGTTTTTCAATAGTGTCTTGGTTCTTTAATTCTAATTCTTTTAATTTTTGTTCGTCATCATGCTTTCTGAACTTAAGAAGCTTTTCTAGGAGCCCATCTGAAGATGCTTCAATATCCTTTTGCCCTTTTGTAAAAGTAGCTTTTATCTTTCCTCCTACCACATAATTTAGCAGTATGCCGATACCTAAAACGGCCCAGGGGGCCACAGCCGAAACGAATTCCATGATTCCTGCGGATTGAACCCTTAATTTTAAGTCAATTACGCTTTTATCGTAAGTGTATTCGGGATTATATGGGTTTTTTATGTACGGAACCAAATCTAGTATATTGCTGATACTGTTTACAAGATCAATTCCTGCAATTTCATCATTCGTAGTAACGTTGAGCACAAGATGCGCTCGCCCGCTTTTTACATAAAAAGAATGTAAAGTGCGATCTATCGCCTCCTCATACTCACCAGCATTACTTATTGTTAAATGTGTCTGCATCATTCGATATAGATAAGGGTCTAAATCAGATCTGGGGACTGTTTTAATCCAATGCACTCTTCTTCTTTTTTGAAATGGACATACGCCTTCCTCTATTTGGGTTTCAGAAATCTCTTCTATGAAAGCGTCAGTTGTAATGACACCAAAAGAAATGTGGGTAGAGTTTGTACTAGGAATCATTACAACATCTCCCGTATTCATTTCATAAAGAAACCTATAAATTTGGCTGTATATTAACCCTGGCTTTTTGTTTTCTGGATATTCCTTTTCCATGTCCTTTATCAGAACAGATTTTTCCACACTTTCAAATTCCTCTAAATCATTGAATTCATCCCATCCAATCGCGATGAAGTCGTCAAAGTAAAATTGATCATAAAATTCACCTGCCTGTGTTCTCACAAGCCAATAGTTTCTGCCTTCATCAATTTTGACTACCGGTATGTTATATTCATCGATTAATTCTAGAAGCTGTTTCTCGTTATCAATTTGGCTATCCATATGTTTTGCGCTCCTTTTCAAAAAAATATATCTACAATTCTATCAATAAGGATGACAATTTAACAGCGGTATTTCTAGATAAAATTTCCACTTGAACAGCAAACAGACGTTCGCGTATAATAATAAAAACAAATGTTGGGGGTGGTAAATGTGAACGCCTTGTTAAAACATGCTGCAGGGACGGAGCAAAGGCTTGAAATGATCTACATAAACAAAAATAATCAGCTGTCTCAACGTATCATAAAAGTGTTAGATGTTACTGATTCAACAATTAAAGCCTATTGCTATCACAAGAGACAATTCCGCACCTTTTTATTAAGCAACATATTGTCAATCGGACCCATTAGGCAGAGGAGGGGAGCATAATGAAACCAAATAAGTTGACGCCTGGTAGTAACATGCGCTGGGAATCAAGCCGTATGATGCTGCCGGAGCATGTCCAAGCTTTAAAAGATGCCAATGTAGATTCAAAGCGTGTGAAAAGGCCGCAGCTGGATGAGCAAGAATGGGAACAAGTTAATGAGACCATACATATTGCTATCGAATATAACCTGCCTGTAGTTTTTACCCTCTGGATTGATGGTTTTTTCGACGAGATCAGGGGCATGGTCCATTATGTAAATCAAATGAATAAGTTGGTCCATGTGGTGGATACCAGCCTCGAATCACATAGAATAGATTTCGATTCCATCGTCAGTGTTAAGTTTGCGGAATAGTCCTTCTCATTCGAGAGGGGCTTTTATCATTCCCCCATAAACTCTTTATCGAAATAAAGCTTGTCCATCAAGTTGTTGACAATCCCATTAAAGTATCCAAATATATTTTTCATCGTGACTCCTGCTTTCACCTTCATGACAAACTCCTTGATAGCCCTAATACCGATGCTTAGCTCCTGCTCGTTATTAAATGCTCTGTCGCCAGTAAAGGCATTCACAACACGATTACATTGCTTAATAACCTTCCAAAATTCTTGGATGGTATTGGCGTCACTATAAAAATAACTCACCAAAGAGGCAAAGCGTTCCGGTACCCAATGGGCTACGTAGTTCGCTTGTTGAAAATTATGCACACCCGAATCATTAGCAGCAACATCGTTACGTTTATTATTAATCTTTTGTTTTAAAGAAATAAAACTTGTTTTATTGGTCGGACACTTTGCCGGACTTTTAACAGGGGTCTTGTCGGACACTTCTTCTTTCAAAGGCTGAATTACAACGGCATTGGCAGTCTGCAGCATATCTGATTTTCTTTTCATAGGCACTTGGCGGATCATGCCCAGCTCCTCTAATTTCTTCATAAGTCTTTGGATAGTTTTATAAGATACACCTAATTTTTCAGCTATGGAATTTTTGCATAGGAAACTAACGCCAACATACTTGCAGCTGTGGCGCTTTAATATTTCAAGTAAATCAATCAGTCTAGCTTGTACATCGACACGCTTAACAGACGCCTTTATGACGTCCCTGTACGTGCGTACTGTTTCATTCATTTCATTAATCTCTGTAAAGGTGGATAGGTTATCATAAGATTTTTCCTGGGCAATTACATCAATTTTCTTCATGTTTATTTGTCTCCTTTTGGGAAACAAAAAAGCAACGGCCTGTTTGTGCAAACCGTTGCTAAATAAACCCTATGATTGTAAAATGGTCATAAGGGTACAGCAAGTGTTTGCCTGGTGTAGCAGGCGGACGGTATAAGGGTGTTGGTAGCACCACTTATACACGCTGTGCTCTTTTGTTTTGTTGTAATTTATAATTGATTAATGATTTGGTATTGATCTAGCACTGGTTGATACGCTTCTAATTCTTCCTTTAATCCATTTTCAGTAATGAAAAATCGTTTTATTGAGTGTCCAAAACTGTTTATGTGTTCAAGTACGAATTCACCATTTTCTTTGTACATAAGTAGTTTTTTCATTCGTTTTGATAACCTCCAATTAAAGTATGTAATTCTCCAGTGTTATGTTTTGTATAAGATGGGCAAAGTTGATAACCGGGTCGCTCGCACCTTGGGCGTAAACATAAATCGATGTTTCTGACCCGACAAGAGCGATATCGGCAGCGTCTGACAAAAGGGCTGTCATCGTTTTATCGCCGCCCCAGGTCGTTTTTAGTTCGACATCGAGCCCTTCTTCTTTAAAATATCCTTTGGCAAGGGCAACATATTGGGGAGTATAAAAAACAGAGCGCGTCACTTCCGCCAGATTCACTTTTTTCACTTCTTCTTTTGGTGAGCAGGCAGCAGCGAAAATCAATAGGAAAGCCGCAACAGCCGACCATCCGATTTTAAACCATGCTTTCATTCATGAACCTCCTGTCAAGTCTTGCAGGACTTTAGTAAATTGGGCTAACATATCGTATGATGGGCCCAGAAATGTGTGATTAAATATTGGCAAGGGAGCAAAAGCACTGATGGAAAAAACTCAAATCTTGGACAAAATTCCTTTTCCTTCACCCAATCCCAATGTGAACATGTACCTCATCACTTATTTATCTGCCGGCTTGAGAGTAAAAGGGCTGCTGGCTGAGCCTGTTCAGGCAGGAGTCTACGAAGGGATGCTATATTTAAGGGGCGGAATAAAAAACGTCGGCATGGTCAGGCCGGCCAGAATCGGCCAGTTCGCTTCCGAAGGATTCGTTGTATTTGCGCCGTTTTATAGAGGGAACAGGGGAGGCGAAGGGAACGAGGACTTCGCGGGTGAGGACAGAGAAGATGCCTTTGCCGCATTTGAATTGTTAAGAAGCCACCCGTCTGTTGCCGGAAGCCGGGTCCATATATTCGGATTTTCCAGAGGCGGCGTAATGGCGCTTTTAACCGGCATACGATATGAAGACGCAGCATCCGTTGTAACATGGGGAGGGGTGTCAGATATGGCCCTCACTTATGTGGAGCGAAAAGATCTGAGAAGAATGATGAAACGGGTGATCGGCGGTTCCCCGAAGACTGCCGCTGAAGAATTTGAATACCGTACCCCTTTATATGAACTGGATAAACTGCAGCCGCCGGTTTTGATTATCCATGGTTTGCGCGATGAAAATGTTTCAATAGAGCACGCTTATCGTCTTGAAAAAAGATTGGTTGCGCTTCAGAAACACGTGGAAACATGGTACTTTGAACACGTCAATCACTATTTCCCGCCGGCTTTAAACAGGAAAATCGTTCATGACCTTTGCATCTGGATGAAAAAAGCGGGAACTTAAAAACCATGCAGCCGGAAAATAACTGAAAAAGTAAAAAATTGTACGAAAAGAATGGAATCATTCCCTTTATTTCGCCAAGAACAAATTTTCCGAAAAAATGGCTTGACAGTTGTAAGCGAATTCATTAACATTATAAGTGCAAGGGGGTCATCAAATTGAATGAAACCTCATCAGAAATAGAGATAAGAACATTAAAAAGGGACATTGCCCAAGTGTACAATCGGGTAAACCAGGAATTTTATGCCACAGGTGTCCGAAGCCAGCGGGTTGATGTCTATGATGACAGGATTATAATCTTTGCCAAACATAAACGTGTCACCGCTTTTAAAGCACTGAGCAAAAATTTTTGGGAATTGACAACTTATGCCGATGCGGCACTGATTGTCGAATTTAAAATTAAACTCAAAAAGATAGTCGAAGACGTCACAGGCATGAAAGTGATATCTGTTTTAAAAGACTATGATCCAGAATCCGAAGATGCAGTTTGCGTCGTCATATTCGACGAAAAAATCTTATAAAAGCAACTTTATTTAGCAAACATCTGGAGCACCCCGGAATGAAAACGCAGGTTCGTTTTTGTTCAAGGCTGTTTTGGAACGGTTACATAGGTCTCTGTTGAACGGAGATTATTTGAACCGCAGATTCAGTATATTCCTTAGTTTTTGAGGGAGTATTTTGAATCTGCGGTTTTTTATATACCGATGAAGGCAAGGTCCATAAAGGCCTTCCGCAGATCTATTTAAGTTAAAGAAAGCATAAAATTTTACCGGATTCTTTTCAAACCAAGGTTACGCAATGTCCAGCTCCAGCGCCTATCGACTAGCAGACTTCGCACCTAATGTGCTCCTGCGGCGTAGCGTATTCGAGGATGTTAATCTCACCTCGTCGCAAAGCTGCACGAAGCTTACTCAAAGATGCTTCTCACGAGGTAATCCGAGTAAGCTGCTTTCCTACGATAAGTCAACATCGGCTCGTTCCTCGCCGTGTTTCCTTTATCTCGTCGGAGGCACTCCAGTCTGTACGTCGATGAGCAAGGCGCTTGCGCTTTTCTTTAAGGAGGTGAACCGAGCATTTTAGCCTGAAACGCCTATGATTCTATGAAGTCCTTTTTTAGCATATTCATTATTTTGAAGGGAGAGAGAAAGATGGATTTAATTTTAAAAAATGCGCTGATTCCGCAGGGGGATCGCAAGGTAAAGACCAACATCCTGGTCGATGATGGAAAGATTGTCGGGTTTACTTCAGCTTTAAATGGTTTTTCCGCTGACAGGGTCATTGATATGAAAGAAAACCTGGTGGTTCCAGGATGTATTGATCCGCATACACATTTTATGGATCCCGGTTTTACCCATCGTGAAACGTTCACAACGGGAACAAGATCAGCCGCTGCCGGCGGAGTGACGACCCATATCGATATGCCGTGCTGCAGCAAACCTTCTGTAAGGGATGCCGAAAGCTTCCATAAAAAACTTGCGCCGCTGAAAGATCAAGCCTACATAGATTTTGCTTTCTGGGGCGGGATGACAGGGGAAGATGTCCGGGAAGGGCTGCTTGACAATATCCACCCACAAATTGATGAAGGCGTTGTTGCTTTTAAAGTGTATATGACTCCGTCCGTTCCTACTTTCCCCAAGGTTTCGGATGCAGAGATGCTTGAAATCTTCAGCCATATCGCTCCAACAGGAATGCCGATCGGCGTCCATGCGGAAAACTATGATATTTGTACATTCTACTCTGAAAAACTGAAAAAGGAAGGCCGCCTTGACGGTCCGGCATGGGCGGAAGCCAGAATGGCCCTTGCGGAAAAAACAGCGATCCAGCTCATCATCAGCTTTGCGGAAGCAACAGGAGCCCGCGTACACGTCGTCCACATGAGTACAAAAGAAGGCGTGGAGCTCGTAAGGGAAGCCAAAAAGCGCGGAGTGAAAGTGACGGCAGAAACATGTCCTCATTATTTGATGCTTAATGCGGAAGACTCCATGTCGGAACGCGGCACATTCGCCAAAATTGCACCGCCGCTCCGGGAGAAAGAAGACAATATCGTCCACTGGCAGGCTTTGGCTGACGGAACAATCGACTTTGTCGGAACGGACCATGCTCCATATGAAATCGCCACGGAAAAAGATGCGCCGGATTCAACGATTTGGAACAGCTTCCCTGGAATCCCGGGAGTGGAAACGATGGTTCCGATCCTTGTCAGCGAGGGGTTGAATAAAGGCCGGCTTTCACTGTCACGTTTTGTTGAAGTGACAAGCCGAAATGCCGCGATCCATTTCGGGATTTATCCGAAAAAAGGCGCTATGGAGATTGGCAGCGACGCCGATTTCACTGTCATCGACCTTGAACGTGAATATACGATCGATGAGCAAAAGACAGAGTCCATGGCAAAATACAATCCGCTTCACGGCTTGAAATTGAAAGGAAAGCCGATCCAGACAATTGTCCGGGGCCGAGTCGTCTACGACGAGGACAACGGCGGAATCGTCGGGGATGCCGGATACGGGCAATTCGTCAAAAGGCAGAGCATTCAAAGCCTTGAACGCGTCATTAAATATGAAACGTACGAAGAAGGGGCGAAAGAGGCAGAAGCCAAGCCTCGTGTAGAAAAAGCATTGAGAAGAGATTTGATTACAAACTAAGGAAGGAAGGATATGTATGACACAATTGAAAGGTGAAAAGCATGCATTGGTCATCATTGACATGCTGAATGATTTTATTGGCGAGAAAGCTGCGTTGCGATGTGAGAATGGTGAAAAAATTGTCCCGAAAATCAGGGAGGCTATCGATTTTTGCCACGAGAACGGAATTCAGGTGGTACACGTACAAGAAGCCCACCGCAAAAACGATGCGGACTTCAGGGTAAGACCGGTCCATGCGATCAAAGGGACATGGGGCTCGGAGTTTATCGAGGAACTTCAGCCTGAGGAAGACAAGGGCGACTATATCGTACAAAAGCGCCGCCACAGTGCATTCAGCTATACGGATTTTGACTTGTTTCTAAGAGAAGAAAAAATTGATACGGTTGTTCTCACGGGTGTATGGACGAATGTTTGCGTCAGAAGCACAGCATCAGACGCCTTGTATCACGGATATAACGTCATCGCTTTGTCCGATGCAACGGCTTCCCAGGATGATGATATGCATCGCGGAGGGCTGCGGGATATTGGAATTTTCGGTGAAGTCATGACAACCGAGGAATATATGGATGCCGCCAAAAAGAAATTCTCCCAAGACGCACAGACGGTCTAAGCCAGTGGCGCCGGAGACTGGAAAATGAGAATCATCGTCGGTATAACGGGAGCAAGCGGATCATTGTATGGATATACATTGATCCGTGCGCTCCAACAATTGGGAATTGAAACCCACGTAGTTGCTACCGAAACGGGAGTAAAGGTACTGCAATTCGAATGCGGCATAAAAATGGAAGATTTAAAAGAGTATGCTGTCGTCCATCATAATCAAAATTTGTTTGCTTCCATTGCGAGCGGCTCTTTCAAGACGGATGGGATGGTCATTGTACCTTGCTCAATGAACTCATTGGGCGCAATTGCAAACGGAGTGGGGGATACTCTGTTGACCAGGGCTGCGAGCGTAGTCATGAAAGAAAGACGAAACCTTGTCATCGTGCCAAGGGAGGCTCCGTTTCATGTGATCCATTTGCGGAACATGACAACATTGGCCGAAGCAGGGGTTTCGATTTTACCGGCGAGCCCGGGCTTTTATCACCGGCCGACGGAAATATGGGAGCTGGTGAATTTTATCGTTGCCAGAATACTGGATGAATTGGATATTGAACATGAATTGATGGAGAGATGGGGTGAGAAAAATGAATCCCCTTAATATGAGAGAGTTGCTTGCTGATTGGGACAAGCGTGGGTTATTGCACCGTATCAAAAAAGAGGTCAGTCCCGAATATGAACTGGGCGCTGTCGTCAGGGCGATGAAAGGGGAGCAGCCAGTCCTGTTTGAAAATGTCCAGGGCTATTCCGTTCCGATGGCCGCAGGCTTGGGCGGAAGCCGGAAGTTTATGGCTGACAGTATGGGTGTCGATGAGACGGAATTGCTTCCAAAGATGGTTGATGCCATCATCAATCCTCTTCCCACAAGGCTTGTCCCGACAGGACCTGTTCACGAAAACGTCGTTTTGCCTCCGTTCGATTTGGACGACTTTTTTCCAATACCGACCTTTCATGCAGAAGACTGTGGAGCCTATTATGTTTCAGGCGTTCTTGTCGTAAAAGACCTGGAGGGAAAGAAAAGGTACACGTCCATCCGGAGGATGAAGTTTATTGGTGGAAACAGAACGAATATTGTCATCACTTCCCCTGAGCTGAACCGGCAATTCGCGCATTTTGAAAAAAGAGGGGAACCGATGGAAATTGCCGTCATGTTCGGAGTGGTCCCGGCAGTCGTGCTGGCATCACAGGTCAGCACCCATTTATTCCATGCGGATAAATTGGATGTGTCCGGAGCGCTTCTCGGACAACCGCTGGATGTGGTCCAATGCAAGACAGTGGACATAGAAGTTCTTGCAGAGGCCGAAATCGTTTTGGAAGGAAAAATACTTCCGCATGAAAGGGATCCGGAAGGAGCTTTCGGAGAGCTCGGCGGTTATTATGGCGGGAACGAGCCCCAGCCGGTTGTCGAAATGACAGCCATCACCTACCGCAATAATCCAATTTCCCAAACCATTTTCCCCTCAAGTTCGGAAGAAAGACTGCCGATGTGCCTTGTCCGTGAAATGACGTTATTAAGCACGGTCAGGCAAACGGTTGAAAATGTAAAAGCGGTCCATGTGACGATGGCTGCCGCAGCACGTCTGCACGCTGTCATTCAAATCGAAAAGAGAACGGAAGGCGATGCCAAACAGGCTGCGATGGCCGCATTTGCCAGTGACAAAGATTTGAAGCATGTCGTTGTCGTTGATGACGATGTCGATATTTTTAATCCCGAGGATGTCGAGTGGGCGATCGCCACTCGCTGTCAGGCTGATCAGGATGTGTTCATTATCCCGGGGGCAAAGGGATCTCCCTTGGAATCATCACATAATTTAAGAGGTGTATCTGCCAAAATGGGGATAGATGCAACATACCCGCTCTCCGAAAAAGAGATGTTCAGAAGAACATCTGTCCCTGTTGAGATAGATTTGAATGATTACTTATAAGCCATGAGGCGAAGGCGGGTGAAAATGGATGAGTGCAATAGGATTAGTGGAAACAAGAGGGCTGACGGCAGCGATAGAGGCGCTGGATTCAATGGCAAAAGCCGCGAATATCTCACTGGTTGACATGAAAAGGGTCGGATCAGGCCTGGTGACTGTCATCGTAGAAGGAGATGTTGCGGATGTGAAATCCGCAGTGGAAATTGGACGGCTTGCCCCTGAAGCTGCCGGCGGAGAGCTGATTTCATCAAATGTCATTCCACGGCCGCATCCTGAGCTGAAAAAGATACTTTAAAGGGAGGTGTAAAAGTTGTCGGATCTGATGAAGCAGGTGGTACAGGAAGTCCTCAAAGGAAATAAAACGATCATATCGAATAGAGTGGATAATGCAAACAGGCAGCCTGCCAGCGCTTCCCTCGGTGATATTAAAAGGCCGAACTACCAGCGGCTAAAACAGGAGCAAAGGCTTTCCGTACTGGAAAACTCAAGTCCGCCATCTGCCGGATATAAAAAACCTGCAGCCCAGAGCCGCCCGAATGGACTATCAGATAAACATTTCAATGAGGAGTCTATATCGAGGCTCAGATCGATTTCCATGGCTCAAGGGAAAGTATCAAGAAAAAGCGGTGTACCTGCACGAGGCGGCAATAGGCAGGCGAAATCCGCCAAAATGATCGGTCATACGCGAAACGGAGGCTGCGTCTGGTTTTTCCCGGACCTTCCACAGGAACTGATGGGAAGCTTCCACCGGCCGTTAAACAGAGCAGCGGTAGGAGCAGTAAAAATGCCTGAATGCCTGCCCAGCTATCTTTTACTGGTGAATGAAATTATTCGTGACAATCAGGACATAAAGTTCTACATATCATGGGAAAGAGGCGGTGATGCACCTTTTACTGCCGAATTTTATGACGATGATGTTGACAGGCTTGAAAGGGTCATGAATGAGATCTATCAAAAACTTAACAGGCGCTCTTTGAAGCATTTTGAAACATTTACAGCCATTTCCCCAAGTCCATGGCTGACGAAGCAGCTTAACATCAGCCTGTCGGTGGATGCGATTGCCATCTTGGAAGGAGTCTCGTATTACTCAAGCATCGTGCTGATGGATTCCTTGCTGAAAAACTTTGAGAATACTGGAATCGACTATGAAATTGAGGAAAAGTATTTGCTGTTGAAAGGAAACTATCATGTCATTTCCGAGCTTGTTACGGAGCTGAAGAAAGAAGCGGGCAGGCTGACAAGCGCAGACAAGATGACGATTTAGGCCGGAAAGGAGGATGGGGTGATTGTTTGCACTGGGACTGATTGAGACTGTCGGTTATACAACAGCGGTTTCGGCGGCAGACGCTGCGGTGAAGGCGGCAGATGTGGAGATCATCGGCATGGAAAAAGTGATTGGAGTCAGCGGTTATGTCGGGGTAACGATACATCTTTCCGGTGATGTTGCAGCCGTCACGTCGGCTGTGGAAGCAGGAAGAAAGCAGGGAGAGCTGATCGGGAAAATTATTTCAACGGATGTCATTCCAAGGGCCCACTCAGAGGTCAGCCAAAAGCTGTTGAGCAAATTCCTTCTCAAGGAAACAGCGGAGAAGAAATCTCGAAATGAACCGCCGCCGGCAGCGGAAAGCATCAAACCAAAGAAGAAAACAAGTAAATCTGCAGGGACCCAAAAATCAGGCAAGGTCCAGCCAAAAGCCGGTGATGCTGATGCAAAGGACGCCGCCGAAAACGGGGATGGAGAGAAGAAAGCTTAAACGATCTTAAACTAACAAGGAGGGTTTTAATATGGGTGGAGAAGCTTTAGGATTGGTGGAAACAAAGGGACTAGTAGGAGCTGTTGAAGCGGCAGATGCGATGGTAAAGGCTGCAAACGTTGAAATTTGCGGTTATGAAAAAGTAGGTTTCGGTCTCGTAACGGTTATGGTGCGTGGAGATGTTGGCGCGGTAAAGGCCGCTACGGATGCGGGTGCTGATGCGGCTAGCCGCGTCGGGGAACTGATCAGCGTCCATGTCATTCCAAGGCCGCACAGCGAAGTTGAGCGTGCAATTTTGTCAAAAGGTGAATAAGAGTGCTTCTTAACCGGCAAAGCGCTCTGGCAGAGTCGACTTTGCAGGAGCTGTTTTACAGGAATATGAGCAGCATTGAAGATGCGCGCCCCAAAACAGTGCTTGCTCTCCTTTTCTATCATATGAATGGGATGGACGAAGGATTAAAAAGATTGAAAGAATTAAATGCGGATTACGGCAGGCATTTAAGAATCCGGGTATGCCCTGATCAGCCGGTTCTTGATCATTTAAATATAACAGAGCTTGCCCGCAAGGCCGGAGTTGACGATTGGATTTCATTGAAGGATGCGGAAAAACTGAAAGAGAAAGTAGACTATTTTTATATTCCGGTCCTGCCTTTTTCAACGGTTTCGGATTTATTGCAATTCAATGATAAACATCGGCCTATCAGGCTTCTGTTATGGGCATTGATGAGCGGAAAGAAAGTCAGTGCATACGCTGCAGGGGCAGATCCCTACCATTCGATTTGGAAAGAGGCCGGATTGGACAATGGATCGGCTTTTTTAAAACATGAAATGAAAAAGCAGCTGCAGCGGCTGGGGGGATTTGGAATTCAATTGTTCCAAAACGCTGAACAGCTTCAAACATATTTCAAACCGGCCGCATTACGAAAAGAAAAACAGGTCGTAACGGCCGAAACGATCAAAAGGCATGCCGAAGCGGGGAACCGGTTTATTGAAATTGGACAGGGAATGATCATAACGCCGTTGGCGCGGGATATTGCGCAGGAATATCGAATGGAAATCAGCGAGAAAAGGGCGGGAGAAATCTATGGAAATGGGAATCGTAGTCGGAAGAGTAACAGCAACCAGAAAAGATGAAAGATTAGTAGGAACGAAGTTACTTGTTACCCAGCCAATCGGCCTGGACGGTACCCCCCTGGATTCTCAGCCCATTATTACTGTTGATACGGTTGGCGCAGGAATCGGCGAAAAAGTTATCTTTGTCAAGGGAAGCATGGCCTCAAGGGCCATGCATAACAAGGATGCTCCTGTGGATGCAGCGATAGTAGGAATCATCGACAGTTTGGAATGAGAGAGGAGAAAGGGTGGAGAGTGAAATATGAAGGCTGAGAATATAAAGAAGGCCGTTCAGTACCGAAAGTTGATCGACGTCCTCCTGGATTCCAACCAGTATGCGGATATTGTACTGAAGGACGGATATGTCATCAATACGGTCACCAGGGAAATTTATGAAGCGGATGTGGCGATAAAAGGCGAGTACATACTGATGGTGGGAGACGCGAGCGGCCTGATCGGCAGCAAGACAAAAGTTGAAAACGTCAGAGGCAAATTTGTGTCACCCGGGTTTATTGATTCTCATATGCACTTTGAGAGCGCGATGTTGACTTGCACAGAATTTTCACGACTATCGATCCCTACTGGTACAACGACAATCGTTGCTGATCCGCATGAGATTGGAAATGTTTTGGGTGTTCACGGGATGCAGGAAATGATCAAGGAAGCCAAGACGTTGCCGAACCAGATCTATTTTACTGTCCCTTGTGCTGTACCGGATGCTCCCGGGCTTGAAACGGCAGGCTTTGATGTGAATTCTTCCCATATGGAGGAACTTTTGAACGACCCTTATGTACAGGGAATCGGGGAAATTCAAAGCTTCAGCAATATCGGTCCGGTATATGAAAATGCTCCTGAACTGATCGACGATCTCGTTGCGGCAGTTTCCTATGCGGAAAGCATTGGGAAGACAGTTGAAGGGAATGCGCCGGCTTTATTTGGAAAAGAACTCGCTGCGCATATCATCAGCGGCGGCGGCCATGTATCGTGCCATGAAACGACGACAAAAGAAGAAATGATGGAAAAGCTTCGATATGGCGTAAGTGTGTTTATGCGGGAAGGATCTTCCCAAAGAAATATGGCGGAATGCATCCGTGCCATCACTGAAGAAGGAATGGATTCAAGGCGTGCGATCCTCGTATCAGACGACATGGTGCCGGAAGATCTCTTAAAAGACGGCCATATGAATGATATTATCAGGCGGACCATCGCGCAAGGCGTAGATCCGGTTGAAGCGATCCAAATGGGAACGATCAATCCGGCAACCCACTTCGGATTCAAGGATGTCGGGGTGCTTGCACCGGGCAAGCGCGCTAATATTGCGGTCATCAGCAATTTGAATGAAATGGCCATCGATCAGGTGTACCTCAATGGAAGCCTTGCAGCGGAAAGGGGCCAACTGACGATCGATCTCGGTTTCTATACTTATCCTGAAAGTGTGAAGAAATCGGTCAAAAGAGGACCAGTCAAAGTGGAAGATCTTCATATCACAGCGAACGGAAGCCGGGCACGCGTACGGTCAATCGTTGCCATCCCGTTCCAGAACCTGACAGGCGCGCAGGAATTCAATTTGAATGTTTCCGGCGGTGTCGTTCAGCCGTGCCTTCAACAGGATGTACTCCCGCTCATCGTGGTAGAAAGACATGGAAGAACAGGAAATATCGGAAAGGCGTTTTTGAATGGATTTAAGCTTCAAAGCGGAGCGATAGCGGAAAGTGTGGCACATGACACACATAATATCATTGTTACAGGCACCAACTACGAAGACATGGTAACAGCCGTGAACAGGGTCATTTCAATGGACGGCGGAATCGCCATGATCAAAGACGGCAAGGTGGTCGGTGACCTCCCATTGAGAGTCGGGGGCCTGATTACGGATGAGCTGAGCGGACAGGAAGTAAGTGAAAAAATCGCCGAACTGACGAAACTAGCGGAATCGGAACTTGGCTGCGGCATTCCGGTGCCATTCATGCACTTGTCCTTCTGGTCGCTTGTCACAAGCCCGGAATGGAAGATTACGGATATGGGGTTAATTGATGTAGACAAATTTGAAGTACTTTCCCCGGTTGTAGAATAGAAGGGAGGCAGCTTAAATGGGTATCAGACTGGTTGACCTTTCACAGGAAATCTATCAGGGCATGCCGGTATTTCCCCTGCATCAGCCGACGCATATTTGGCAGAACATTTCCCATGAAGAAAGTTTGAAAAAAATCGGCTTCGAATTCGCCACAAACAATATCCTGATCAACGAGCACGGCGGAACACATACAGACGCCACTTACGAATTCGATCCAAATGGCAAATATATAAACGATATGCCGCTTGAATATTTTTACGGTCCAGCTGTCTGTCTGGACGTGTCGCATGTATCTCCGGATGGATACATTACGCCCAGGGATCTGGAGTCAGCACTGCAAAAATCACAGCAGGTTCTTGAAAAAGGGGATATCGTCCTTTTATATACCGGCCATTATAACCGGAAGTTTGGAACAGACGAATGGCTGACGCGGTATACCGGCCTTAATTACGAAGGGGCGAAATGGCTTGCCGAAAGAGGTGTGGTCAATATTGGCATTGATTCCCCTTCTGTCGACAACCCCAAAGATGAAAAATATTCGGGCCATTTAGTCTGCCGGGAATACGGAATATCCAATACGGAAAACTTGACCAACTTGGATCAGGTTGCCGGAATGCGTTTCCTCTATTTCGGCTTGCCGCTCAAAATCAGAAAAGGGACAGGATCGCCCATAAGGGCCGTGGCTTTATTTATCGATTAAACGATCAGGGAAGAGGTGTTTTTTGATGGTGAATTCAGCACGGGAACGAATCAGGGAAGAGATAATCATACCGCCGTATGAGGGCAGAAGCGCTCTGTTGAAACCGGGTGAGGAATTGATCATTATTGATATGGAAGGCAAGCAGGTCGGCGATTTTGTCTGCTTCAACAGAAAGGATCCAAAGGAATTTGTTTCGCCTGTTCATATGAGAGCTTCCCTCAGCAGCATCCGGCTAAAACCCGGGGATCCTTTATACAGCAACAGACGCCGCCCGTTAATGACGTTTGTTGAAGATACAGTCGGAAAACATGATTTCTTTTTCCCTGCATGCGACTACTATCGCTATAAAATTGACTTTGGCATGGAAGACCATCCGAATTGCCACGATAACCTGAATAAAGCGTTGGCTGAATTCGGCTTAGGGAACGAGCCGGTGCCTGACCCGATCAACTTTTTCATGAATAATGTATTGGATGACCAGGGGGATTATGAAATCCATGAACCGCTGTCCAAGCCCGGCGACTATGTCCGCCTGAGAGCTCTTGAAGAAGTTGTCATTGCTTGTTCAACCTGTTCACAGGATATGGCTCCGGTAAATGGCTTTAAGGTGACCTCCCTTAAAATGCAGATTGTGGAGGCGAATTGAATGGATGCTGTCCGGTTTTTGCAGGAAATGATTCAAATTGACAGCTCCAACCCGCCCGGAAATGAAGACAAAGTATCAAAAATGCTGGCTGAAAGATGTGAATCAGCCGGCATCCCTTACAAAATAACCCAGGTTGAACCGGGCAGGAGCAATTTTGAGATCCGTTTAAAAGGTGAAAGTGATGGAAAGCTGATCTTTTGCGGGCACATGGATACGGTGTTGCCGGGGGAGCAGCCGTGGACGTACTCTCCTTTTTCCGGAGAAATAGTAGGAGATAAGCTGTATGGACGCGGTGCATCCGATATGAAAAGCGGTCTTGCCGCCATGTATCTGGCTGTGGAATCATTGTTTAAGGAAGGAAGAAAGCTTCCGAAAGAAATCGTTTTTCTGGCAACTGCGGGTGAGGAAGTGGACAGCTGCGGAGCCCGGACATATTTGGAAAACGAAACGATGGAAAATGCCGAAGGCTTGGTGATCGGCGAACCGACCAATGAAAAAGTCGTCATAGGACATAAAGGCGCCTTATGGATAGAAATTGTCACGATTGGAAAAACGGCACACGGCTCCATGCCGGATAAGGGAACCAATGCAGTCGAGTGGATGCATAAGGTGATAGGCATGCTTGATTCATTAAAGAAAAAATGGAAAATATCTGCAGAACCACTTGGCGAAAGCAGTTTGGCTGTAACGAAAATAAATGGGGGAGTCCAAACGAATGTCATTCCTGACCGCTGCAGCATGTCTGTGGATATCAGATCCGTTCCTCCTCAATCCCACGAACAATTACTCACTGAAATTAAAAATAATTTGAACGAACTGTTTTCGGAAGAAGAAGGGTCCCCGGACTTTTCGGTCAATCTTCAATTGGACCGGCCGGCTATTTTAACGGATGAGTCGGATAAGTTGATCCGCCTGGCATTGGATTTGAAGAAACAGGATTCTTTATACGGAGTCTCCTATTATACGGATGCTGCTGTATTAAATCCGGAAAGCCGGATCCCAACGCTCATTTATGGCCCCGGCGATGAAAGCCTCGCCCATCAGCCCAATGAATACGTTGATATCCAAGCCTATTTAAGGTCCATCGACTTTTATAAGGAGTTGGCAGTGAAATTTTCAAAAGAGGAAAGCAATATATAAAGGGAGAGAGGGAAAGATGGCATGCCCAGCATACTGATCAAAAATGCGCAAATCGTGACCATGAATGCCCAAGAGGAGATTATTCAAGGTGATTTGCTGATTGTGGATGATAAAATCAAAAGTATTGGCAAGGATTTGGGTAATCAGGCCGATCGGGTGATTGATGCGACGAATAAGACCGTTATCCCGGGATTTATCCAGACGCATATTCACCTTTGCCAAACGTTGTTCCGGGGACAGGCCGATGATCTGGAGCTGATGGATTGGCTTCAAAAAAGAATTTGGCCGCTGGAAGCTTCACATGATGAAGAGTCAAGCTATTATTCAGCTATGCTGGGTTTGGGGGAATTGATCCAAAGCGGAACAACGACCATTGTGGACATGGAAACGGTCAACCATACCGATTCTGCCTTTCAGGCTATGGCCGAAAGCGGTATACGAGTCCTTGCCGGAAAAGTGATGATGGATATGGGAGATGATGTACCCGATCTTTTGCTGGAAGATACGGCAAAGTCGATCCAGCAAAGTGTTGACCTGCTGGAAAAATGGAATCAATATGACAACGGACGGATCCAATATGCTTTTTGCCCACGGTTTGTTGTTTCCTGTACCGAAGAGCTGTTGACAGAGGTGCGTGATCTTTCCAACCATTACGATGTAAAAGTGCATACGCATGCATCGGAAAACCGGAAGGAAATCGAAATTGTTGAACAGCAAAGAGGAATGAGGAACATCGTTTATCTTGATCATATCGGTCTTGCAAACGAGAAGCTGATTCTTGCACATTGCGTCTGGCTGGATGATGAAGAAAAACGGATTATCAAAGAGCGCGGCATCAAAATGAGCCATTGTCCGGGCTCCAACTTGAAGCTCGCATCAGGAATAGCAGATGTGCCTGATATGCTTGAGCTGGGAGCCAATCTCAGCCTGGGCGCAGATGGTGCGCCATGCAATAATAATCTCGATATGTTCAATGAAATGAGGATGGCCTCCCTCATTCAAAAGCCGATTCACGGGCCGACCATCATGGACGCCAAAACGATATTCAGAATGGCGACGATCGGCGGTGCAAGGGCTGTCGGGCTTGAAGATCAAATAGGCAGTCTTGAAGTCGGAAAGAAAGCGGATGTCGCTATTCTTGATTTGAACAAATTCCACACATTCCCGTCAGCCGAGGTTGATCCGGTCTCCAGAATCGTTTATTCGGCAACAAGGGCAGATGTAGAATCAACGATTATTAACGGAAAAATTGTCATGGAAAAAGGAACCGTCAAAACGGTTGATAGAGACCTTGTGCTCCAGGAATCAAATAAATCAATTAAGCGGCTATTAAAGAGAATCCCGTCGATTATGAAAATTTCGAGCTGATAAGCAGATACAGGGTGTTATCCTAGTCAGGATTGTTGAACTCGAGGGTTAAACAGAAAAACACAAGGGCCTTAGTTTTTTAAGGAAGCCTTGTGTTTTTTTATTTTTCGGAATCGACATGACAGGTTTTTTTACAAGAGTCAAGTTCCATAACAGGATATAAGCAATAAGACATAGTATAAAATTCTTGTTTTTTGATTTCTTGGAATTCATGATTGAAATTAAAATCCTCTTTTTGTATGATGGGAAGGTTGAAAATGTAATGATTGGAGAGGGTTTGATTGAAAAGTAGAATGACAGTATTACTGCTAAGCCTGTTCGTAGTTTTAGGCCTTGCAGCATGTGGTAATAACGAGTCGGATACGGATACAAATGAAACGCCGGCTGCAGCGGAGAATAGTGAGAAAAAGATGGATGACAATAAAGATAAAAAAGCTGAGGGGCAAGAGGAACAAACGGAGAAGGTTGAGTTGAAAGATGAACAAATCGGTTTGACGATGGATGAGTTTAAAGCCCGGTTTAATGAAAAAGCTCCTTCCGGCGGTGATGTCGATTTCAAGATGGGTGATTATAGCTGGCGCGATCGGGATAAAGGTCTTAGCACTGCGGGATTCGACTTCAGTGAAGATTACGTAGTTACAGCAATGGCCAAAACGGGTAATGAGGAATTGAAGGCTGTTCTGCTGGAAGTAAAGGGAGGCGATTCTACTCGCCAAACTGCATTCGATTTGATCAGAGCTATAATGGAATCCTCAAATCCGGAATTGACGAAAGAAGATATAGATGGATTAATGAAAGATCTGAATCTGACAAATCCTGATGGCGATGGGGATGACACTGTTTCCCAAACTGCCCGGGATGGACTGAAGTACTTAGTGAATGACGAAAGTTCACATTGGTTGGAGTTTGTAGTCGCCAATGAAACCGATACTGATTTTGAAGCGGAATAGAACCACTTTTCTTCATCAGAATCGTTTGACAAATTTTCAACAATAAGTTATATTTATAAAAAGTGAAAATTTTGCGAATGACAATCGCGGGAGAGACTAAACTATTTGTTTAGCACCGAAGGAGCAAGTCCCAAAAAAACCATGGGATCCAATCTCTCAGGTAAATGCACCGCGTTTGGACGCGTCTCTGGAGAGAGCCTTTTTGAGGCCACCCAAGGGGAATACTTCTTTATGGAAGTTAAACTCTCAGGTAACAGGACAGAGGAAGGTAGATGAATATCTATCTTTCCCCTGTCCTTTTTTGCTGTTTTTTAAAAGACAGGGGGCTGGATAGGAAAAAAAGGAGGAAATACCAATGAGTTTGGCAAACGCGGACATTGAGATTTTTCAAGCTATTGAGGAAGAACGGAAAAGACAGGATCAGTCACTTGAGCTGATCGCTTCTGAAAACTTTGTCAGTGAAGATGTGATGGAGGCCATGGGCTCTGTTTTAACGAACAAATATGCCGAAGGATATCCCGGAAGACGCTATTATGGCGGATGCGAGCATGTGGATGTTGTGGAAAACTTGGCCATTGATCGTTTGAAAGCGCTGTTCGGTGCCGAATATGCGAACGTTCAGCCTCACTCAGGAGCCCAGGCAAATACGGCTGTCTTTTTCTCATTGCTTAAACCTGGCGATAAGATCATGGGCATGAATTTATCTCACGGCGGCCATTTGACACATGGCAGCCCGGTCAACATGTCGGGGAAATGGTTTGAAGTGGTTTCCTATGGAGTGAGAGAAGATACACATTTGATCGATTATGATGAAGTGGAAAAAATCGCCCTGCAGGAGCGTCCAAAGCTGATCATTGCCGGGGCAAGCGCTTATCCGAGAATCATCAGCTTTGCCAGATTCAGAGAAATTGCAGATAAAATCGGTGCCTATTTTCTAGTTGATATGGCACATATCGCAGGCCTTGTCGCTGCGGGGCTCCACCCTTCTCCTGTCCCTTATGCGGATGTTGTGACAAGTACGACCCATAAAACGCTGCGTGGGCCGCGGGGAGGCATTATTTTAACCAATAACGAAGAAATTGCCAAAGGAGTCAATAAAGCCATCTTCCCCGGCATTCAAGGAGGGCCGCTCATGCATGTGATTGCGGCGAAGGCTGTGGCATTCAAGGAGGCTCTTGATCCGAGTTTTACAACGTATGCATCCCAAGTGGTGAGCAATGCATCCCAACTTGCGGAATCTTTGAAAAAAGCGGGGGCCGCCATCGTTTCCGGCGGAACGGATAACCACCTGGTTTTGGTGGATGTCAGGCCATGGGGGCTGACTGGAAAGGAAGCAGAGCAGTTATTGGAAGAAGCAGGCATGACCGTCAATAAAAATACAATCCCGTATGACCCGGAAAGCCCGTTTGTCACAAGCGGCATCCGCATTGGAACAGCTGCCCTTACTTCCCGTGGAATGAAAGAAAGCGACATGGACGTCATTGCTGCCAATATGGCCGACATTTTAAAAAGCAAAGGTGATCCCGCGGTCAGAGGGAAAGTGCAGGAAAGCATCAGGCAGTTATGTGATTCGCATCCTCTTTACCAAAAAATGTTGGTCAGATAGATATGGAGGCGTTTTAGATGGTTTTTAACAGTTGCTTCGATATTATCGGACCCATTATGGTCGGGCCGTCCAGCTCCCATACAGCGGGGGTTGTATCGATCGGAAAGTTTGGGCACGATCTCTTTGGCGGAGTCCCGGAGTCTGTAAAGATTACTTTTTTCGATTCTTTTGCAGAAACATATCAGGGCCACGGAACGGATAAGGCTGTCCTAGGCGGCTTGCTGGGGCTTGGAACAGATAATCCCGGAATCAGGCATGCTTTTGAACTCGCGCAGCAGGAAAAAATGAATGTTTCCTTCCAGTTGGAAGAGAGCTGCCCGTATTATGAACATCCGAACACCCTTTTGGTCAATATGGAAAACAGGTTCAAGCAAACTGAAATTGGAGGCGTTTCCCTTGGCGGAGGGGTCTCGAAAATTTTCCTGATTAATGGACAGCCGGCGGATATATTATTAAATTCCAAGATTGATATTGGCTCCATAAGACAGAGGTATCTTCAGGATCGGAGATGATAGGGATGGATTTTCATACTATTGAGGAATTGCTTCAGCTTTGCCAAGAAAAAGAAATGACGATTGCCGAGCTGATGATAGAGACTGAAAGACAGAAGACAGGAAAAAGCAGTGATGAGATTTTCGGCATGATGAAAGAACGCCTCCTCAAAATGAAAGAAGCTGTTGAATCCGGGATTGCAGATCCATCGCCTGCTCCGAGCGGCATTTCAGGCGGCGATGCGTACTTGATGCAAAAGTATAAAGAAAAAGGGAATTACATGACAGGAAGCCTAATGGTTGATGCAATGAAGTATGCATTTGCCACCTCTGAAACGAATGCACGGATGGGCGTCATTGTCGCTACGCCTACCGCTGGTTCGGCCGGAGTCCTTCCAGGCTGTATCTTTGCCTTGAAGGAAAATACCGATATTCCTTTTGACCAGCTTGTAATGGGACTGTTTACGGCCAGCGCCATGGGCTATGTGATTGCCAACCGTGCGTTTATTTCCGGAGCCGCCGGAGGATGCCAGGCTGAGGTGGGGTCCGCGACAGCCATGGCATCAGCCGCCATTGTGGAAATGAGAGGGGGAACCCCGGAACAAGCGGCAAATGCAGGGGCGATGGCGCTCAAGTCACTTCTCGGGCTGGTGTGCGATCCGGTGGCAGGGCTTGTGGAAGTGCCTTGCATCAAGCGGAATGTGATCGGTACATCGATTGCATTTGCTTCCGCTGATATGGCCCTTGCCGGATTGGAGAGCCGTATTCCCTTCGATGAAGTCATTGGGGCGATGTACGATATCGGAAAAAGCATGCCCCGTACGTTGAAAGAGACCGCCCTGGGGGGACTGGCGGCAACGCCGACCGGGGAAGAAATGAAGGAGAAAATTTTGGGTAAACCATGTTTGAAGAGGGCCTGAGCGGCTTCACGGAAAAAAATAGCGGGTGAAGATTGTGGGAGAGCGCTTTTAACTAAGCCGCCGAAGGAGCAAGGTCCAAAAATTCCCCTTGGAACAAATCTCTCAGGCAGAAGAACCACAGTCGGACGCAACTCTGGAGAGCGCGATCTGAAAGACGCCGCCAAAGGGGAAAACTCCGGAAAATATTGGGGTTAAACTCTCAGGTAAAAGGACAGAGAAGGGAACAACCGCCCTTTTCTGTCCTTTTTTCGAAAGCTAAAAAAGCATAAAATTTTACCGAATTTTCTCTTCAAACAAGATTAACGTAGTGTCCAGCTTCAGGCGCCATCGGCTCGAGGTCATAAGCCAATCGCTGCTGAAGGCAAACTACGCCTTCTTCAGCGCTCGTCTTATGCTTGTCGCCGATAGACGGGCGCCTTGCGCTTTTCTTAATGACCGGTCTTTGAAAAGTTTTCCCGGAAAACTGCGTTCGTACGGTCATCTCGTTTTACACAATAGCCAAGAGGAGGGATCAAAGTGCATATTACGTTGACGGAGGCAGCTTTGAAAAAGCTGGAACATTTGGACGTAAAAGAAGGGCAAATCCCCCGGATTGATGCGGAAATTGCCGGTGGCTGCGGGATGTCGGTGTCTTTCAAGTTCATTGTGGATGAACCGAGGAAAAATGACCATGTGATTGAGTATAAAGGCATTCGAATCGGAATGGACCGGTTTACCCTGCGCAAACTGGACGAGGAGACGCAAATAGATTACACGGAGGAAAATGGTTTTATCGTTGGAGGAAGTTTTTCCTCAGGTGCCTGTATGATTGAGATCGAATAACAAAGATTAGATAAGAGGGAATGATGGGACGTGATCTTGCACCGGATGGAAACTATGTATCACGTCATCTGAAGCTTTACAAATGACAGATCTGCCGAAATCGATTATCATTGTGGGCGGGATTTAACAGCAATGATATTGCCGAGACTATACTTCCGGATCCGACTTTGTCCAAAACCTTGGTGAGGCTGCTTTAGCGACTGCCGGCATGAAGGTCCATGCATAGTCGGGCCGGATTTAATTAAAAACAAACGGAGGAATAGCTATGCAGTCAGAACAAAATAAAAACAGGGCCACCTTATTGATTTCCTGCCCGGAAAAACCGGGAATTATTTCGACAGTGTCCAATTTTTTGCTGGAGCACCAGGCGAATATCGTCCAATTTGACCAGCATACAACAGACCCGAAAGCAGGAATGGTCTTTATGCGGATCGAATTTGAATTGAACGATTTCGATGCCTCTTATGACAAATTGCATGAAGACATGCAAACTCTCGCTGAAGAGTACAAGATGAAATGGCAGTTAAACAATAAAAGAGATAGAAAGCGTATGGCCATTTTTGTGACCAAGCAGGAATCCTGTCTGATGGAATTGATTTGGAGAGTGAAGTCAGGTGAAATTGACGCGGACATACCAATGGTCATCAGCAACCACGATGATTTGAGGGAAATTGTTGAAAGGGAAGGAATTCCTTACTATCATATTCCGGTAAGCGCGGAAACAAAGGATGAGGCTGAACAGCGGACATTGGAACTCCTGGAAGGAAAAGTGGATTTCATTGTCCTTGCGCGGTATATGCAAATTCTTTCTCCTGAATTTATCTCTAAGTTCCCGAATCGAATCATTAATATCCACCATTCGTTTTTGCCGGCATTTGTAGGGGCGAACCCTTATGTAAGGGCATTTAACCGCGGGGTGAAACTGATCGGCGCCACCGCCCATTATGTGACAAATGATCTTGATGAGGGCCCGATCATCGAGCAGGACGTAATCCGGGTTACCCACCGCTATACAGCAGAAGATTTAAAAGTTGCCGGCCGCCATGTCGAAAAACAGGTCCTTGCCCATGCTGTCGCCTGGCATGTGGAAAATAAAGTGATTGTGCATGGGAATAAGACGATCATTTTTACTTAAACTGCCTGCAGCTCACGAAAACACATTTGCCGATTGGATCATCATCCTATGCAAAAATTCAAATAGGAAAAAACATAAACAAAGACGTGATAGCCAAAATCATTAAGGGCACAATAGGCCTGACTGAAGAACAGGATGATTTGGGAGGCTATCAAATTGTTAAAGCATTCATTACTTAGGAAAAGTGTATGTGCATTCATCATTTTGTTTTTAACAGGGATGGTTCAGTTAAAGATCGCATCAGCTGTTGAGACAGGGGCATCATCATCAAAAGATGGATATCGTGTTCCCATATTGATGTACCATGCGATCGATGAATACAAAGGAAATGGCATGAAAGAATTGTATGTCACACCGGAAAATTTTGAGAAACAGCTGCTTTATTTAAAATCCGCCGGATTTACACTGATTACATTCGAAGACCTGCCGCATATTGGAAATATCAAAAAGCCGATCATTATTACACTGGATGATGGCTATAAAAATAACATGAATGCTTATCACATCTTAAAGAAAATCAGTGATGCTTCCTTCAAACCGAGGGCCACCATTTTTATGATCGGCAAAAAAATAAACAGCCAATCAGGGCTTTCTGTTAATGAATTAAAAGAAATCAGTGATTCCGGCATCATAAGCGTCCAATCCCATACGGAGACGCATCCAAGACTAACCGAGACCGTAAATTGCACAAAAGAATTACGGGATATAAAAATAAAATTGGAAAAAATAACAGGACGAAACGTTTCAACGCTTGCTTATCCGTATGGAGATTATAATGATAAAGTGATTGAGGAAACAAGAAAATACTATCAATACGCTGTTACGACCACACCAGGCATTGCGAATACGACCGATTCCCCGTATGAACTGAAGCGTATACGTGTAAATTACAGCACATCACTAACTGCCTTTAAGAATATGGTCAATCCATAACATCTTGCCACAACGGGAAACCTCCTTTTTACGATGGGAATCAAATCGTCCATAGGAGTAAGACGATCGTTTTTACTTAAACAGCGGGGCGAAAAGCGAAAAAGCAAGTGTATGGTTGTTTGTATACATCACCTTGTTGTTACATAATGTATATGAGGTGGTTGAAATGAAAGGCGAAATAAAGATTAGAAAACAAATCTATTTAGAGCCTGAACAGAACGAACAAATCAAATTATTATCCGCCCGGCAAAACAAGACAGAAGCACAAATTATCAGGGATGCTATAAATCATTATCTGACGGAAAACAACAAGGAATTGGCTGATCCAATTTTAGAACTAATTGGTATGGTAAAAGACGGAATTGATAACGGCTCTACAGCCCATGATCAAGATATTTATTTAAATAACGAGGACACCCATGAAGTAAGATAAATTATTTATCGATACTGGGGCTTGGATCCTTAATAGAGGAAAAAGATCAATTTCATGAACGTGCCAGAAATTTCTTTAAAATCATTGAGCCTTCAGTGAAGCGGGTTACTTCCAGCTTTGTTATTGCCGAGACATATACTTGGTTGAGATATCGTGAGGGTTTTTCCTATGCCAAACGATTTTTGGAGATAATTGGAAGCTCTCAAGGTAACAGGACCATAGAGGTAATCTTGGCTGACCACGAAACGCTGGAACTGGCAGAACAGTTACTGAAAGATTTTCCTGACCAGAAATTATCTTATGTTGATGCTGCCAGCATAGCGATTATGAAAATGGAACAAATACAAAAAATTTTTGGATTTGATCGCCATTTTTATATCTTGGATTTTGAGGTCGTTCCTTAGAAGGAGGAAACCACATACTTGAAAAAAAGTGAACAGATATGATAAAGTATAAACGGAAAAATTTTATAACCGCAAAGTATGTATAACCTCAATAATCTGGTTTGAGGGTCTCTACCAGGAACCATAACTCCTGACTACAAAATTCCTATTTTTGTGGCAGGGGTTTTTTATATTTTAAAAGTTTAGGCAGATGGTTCCGATAGAGATTTTGTATTGCAGCGGGAAAAGGAGAGGGGGAGCTTTTTTTGAATTTGAAAGTTTTTATACTCGCTGCCTCTACAATAGCAGTAGGATTGGTTGAATTGACTGTGGGCGGTATTTTACCTGAGATCGCTGAGGACCTGGGTGTCAGTCTCGGCACTGCCGGGCAGTTGATCACTGTGTTTGCGCTTGTTTATGCCATTTCAGGTCCCGTACTTTTAACTTTGACGGCCAAAATTGAACGAAAACGGTTGTACCTTTTGGCACTGGCTATTTTTTTTCTCGGAAATTTAATGACTTATTTCAGTCCCGGTTTTTTATTGGTGATGATCGCAAGGGTCATTACAGCCATGAGCACCGCCTTGATTGTCGTTCTCTCTTTGACGATTGCGGCAAAGATTGTGGAACCGGCCCACAGGGCGAAAGCTTTGGGATTCGTCTATATGGGAATCAGCTCATCCCTTGTATTGGGAGTGCCTATCGGCATTCTGGTTGCTGACCATTTTGGATGGCGGGCTGTATTTTTGGGTATTGCCATGCTTTCCGTTTTATCCTTTATATTAATCTATCTGTTTCTGGAAAAAATCCCGAGTGAAAGGGTGGAGCCCTTATCTGTACAGATCAAATCGCTGGGCAGCATAAAAATTGCCAGTGCACATCTGGCAACCATGTTCACGCTGGCCGGGCATTATACACTTTATGCCTATTTCACACCTTTTCTGAAAACCACATTAAATTTGAATCAATATTGGATTAGCATTTGCTACTTCCTGTTCGGCCTTTCGGCCGTATTCGGCGGGGCGCTGGGAGGAACGCTAGCCGACCGGATCGGTTCCCGGAAAAGTATTTTATTGGTCATCAGCTCTTTTGCCGTTGTACTATTTGTCCTCCCATACTCAACGTTTTCCTTTCCGGTATTTCTTGTGGCGATGATGCTTTGGGGAGCGCTTAGTTGGAGCCTGGCTCCTCCCCAACAGAACTACATCATCCAGATTGACCCTGCTTCTTCGGATATCCAGCAAAGCATTAACAACTCGGCGCTGCAGGTTGGCATTTCGTTGGGATCTGCCATTGGTGGAGTCGCACTGGAGCACACACGCTCAGTTGTAAGCATAGCGCATGTAGGTGCAGGAGTTGTTGTGGTTGCATTGATATGCGGTATTATTTCGTTGACCAGCCCGTACAGGGTCAAGCAGGCGGGAACATTAAAATGAAACAGAAGTCAGCCTTTGATTTGATCTGCATAGGTTGCTATGGGAAGATGTTTAGGCCTAAGTGTAAGAGGATTTTATTATAGTAGTAATTTTGAATGGAGGACGGCCATGCTACTGCCTTTATAAAATCACTCTTTCCTTTGCTTTTGCTCTACTTAAGGCACCCTTCGCAAATAATACGGACAGCAATAATAATAAGCCGATGCAGAGGGGGCGATCAAATTAGAATTTTCTAGTGTCGCCCATCTGAATTAGATTAACAAAGAATGTCTATAAACTAGCCTGTAGGCAGAATCTTCCTTCCGGATGATTCTGCCTACAAGCTTTTTTAATTGCATATGGAAAATTTTGGCGTTTTGGGATTCAAGAAGTGAAGAAGAACAACCAATAGACTCAGTCATTGTCAACTCGAAAAGCGCGAAGAATTTCTGGGCTTAAGTTGCTGGATTATAGAATTTCATCAAGATGAAATTGATTTGCAGAGACTGTATATTGATCTGCTAAAACAGCATGTCGTTAAAGATCTTCCCTCGGTTCAACAAATGAAGCAGTTGCTAAAAACTATACTCTATTTTTCAAACATGGCTCGAATAGCTATCAAATAGAAAAAAATATATTTAAAAACAGATTAGAATTTTTCGAGAATTTTTATTGACATCATCTTTGAATCTCTGTAAAATACCTTTTAAGGAATATTTAGGGAACAATTCCTAAAGTGAAGTGCTCAATATAATTACTTTAAGAGGAGGAAACAAATATGAGTGTAGACACAGCTAAAATATTTGAGAACGCTTTACCTGCAATCACATCTGAAGAATACAGAGATGTCATCGGCCACTATACAAGCGGAGTCTCAATCATCACAACAAACAAAGATGGCGTCGATTACGGAATTACGGCCAGCGCTGTCACTTCCGTATCACTTGAACCGCCGATGCTGCTCGTGTGTGCAAACAGACAAACAGGAACAGCTCACGCAATTTCTGAGAAAAAGACATTCATAGTAAACATTCTTAAAGAAGACCAGGGAGCGCTGGCTATACAGTTCGCCAAAGCAAACACGGAAAAATTTAAGGATGTCCACTTGACATACAGTGCATCGGGAGATCCAGTCCTGCAAGATGCTCTTGTAAGTATAGAATGCAAAGTGGTTGAAGAGGTCATAGGGGGTACCCACTCGGTATTCATGGCAGAGGTACAATCTGCTACAAAGAATGAAGGAAGCCCATTAGTGTATTACAGAGGTAGGTTTGGCCAATTCAATCAATATGAATAGGCCTGACAATCTACCATTTCACAATATAAAAAGGAGGAAATAGTATGGCATTAATGACAGGTAAGCAATATAAAGAATCATTAAATGACGGAAGAGAGGTCTATATAGACGGGGAGCGTGTAAAAAATGTGGCAGAGCACCCGGCATTCAAGCCGATTGTTGACGTGAAAGCCAGAATGTACGATATGCCCCATGAGGACAGATATAGAGAAACGTTGACTGCGACTCTACCAGACGGAGAAGTGATCTCCCGGGCATATAATCCGCCGAAGTCAAAAGAAGACTTAACGGCGATCAGGAACCATGTGGAAACTGTTCTCGACGACTTGGGCGGAGTAGTTTACCGTGTGGGAGACGAAACGATCGGAGAAATGTGGTCTTTATATGACGCACAAGATAAATTGAACGAAATCAATCCGATTTATGCGGACAACATTAAATACCACATTGATCGTGTAGCAAGGGAAGATCTGTTCCATGTGTCGGCAAATACTGACCCAAAAGGAGATAGAAGCAAATTGTTCAGCGGTAAAGACGGCGGAACATTACTCCATGTAGTTGAGGAAAATGACAAAGGGATCGTTGTAAACGGAGCGAAATTTGAAACCGCTGCCGCGTATGCACACCAGGCGTTCGTCAAACCGACGATTCTTGACTGGGCCGCGGGAGAAGAAACAATGGCTCCGTTTGCCTGCGGATTCATTTGTGATATGGGATCACCGGGTCTGAAGCATATCTGCCGTACATCTTTGGGACAGGGGCGCAAGGAAGAAGATTATCCAATTTCCACAAAATTTGAAGAGATTGATACTCTGCTCATCTTTGACAATGTATTGATCCCTTGGGAAAACGTCTTGTTCCATCGTTCCCTTCAATCAGCTGCTTATATTCGTTCAACGGTACACCGTTATTCAGCATTTAACTATGTGCTTAGAATGCTTCGCCGTGCTGATTACCTTTTGGGTGCCGCAGTTTTGAATGCTGATCAGACTGGTCTTACACGCCTTCAGGCTGTACAGGAAAAAATCTCTCAGCTCATCAACTACAGAGAAGGAATCAATGCTCATTTAACTGCAGCTGTTGCCAACGCGGAGGAAAGCCCTGGTGGTCTGACTATGCCTAACCAATCTCTGCTTTATACAGGACGCGTTTTCGCCCTATCCAACTTCCCGGCAATGGCTCACTTGACAAGAGAGCTTGTAGGCGGACAATTGGCAGTAACTCCCGACACCGCAACCATGTCTGATCCTGCTATTAAGGAATATATTGACAAATACTATTCGGTAGGTGAGTGGAGTCCGGAAGATAGAGGGAAACTGCTTTATTTCGCAAGAGACCTCTTGAATTCTTCTCTTGCCGGTCACAACACAACATTCGAACTATTTGCCCAAAGTCCGCCGTTCGCGCAGCAGGCTGCAGTGTTCAATAACTTTGACTTGGATCCACAGCGTGAATTGGTCAAAAAAGCAGCCAATATTAATTTAAAACAATCAGTTTCCGTTTAATTACTGTTAATAGATTCTTAAGTATCTTTCAAAATTTCAAGGGTAGGTAATGTTGAACTTTCATATCGGGACAATGCCCATAGACGCATTTGCAAAGGTTTTACACACAGTGGGCTGTCCAGAAATAAAACTGCAGGTTATCTTGAGAAGGAGCCGGTGTCAAAAGCCGTGCAATTGTTCGGCTGGATGTTCGGTTTGCTTCTATATTAAAAAATCTGGAACTTATAAAAAGGAGAGAGAGCTTGATGTCTACACAAAAAGAGAAAACGGGGGTTAAAATAGAGAGGTTCCGCAAATTCAAAACAGATAATTTTTATCCATCAGAGTTTGGAGAAAAGGAACATCACGTAGTAAATGAATTTAGCATGGCAGTACGCGCGGGTAATCGTATTTTCTTAAGGGGACAGACAGGGTTTGATCTTGACGGAAAGTTCCACGGATTAAATGATCCGGCTGAACAGATGGAAAACGCCCTTCGTTGCGTTAAACAGCTGTTGGAAGAAGCTGGAGGAAGAATGGAAGATGTATGTAAAATAACTACATACGTGACAGACCGCTCTTACCGGAATGAAGTATATGCTGTAATTGCAAAACACTTCAAAGGGGTGTACCCCGTGAGCACCGGCTTGGTTGTTAACGGCCTGGCGCTTCCTGAAATGCTTGTCGAAATTGATGTTGAAGCAATTATCAGCGACCCTGAAGCATAAAAAGTTTAACCGGGCAGCAGAAAGTAGGAGAATGCTCCGCTTTTCTGCTGCTTTTCGTTATTACCACTATTTGTTATTATCACTATTTGTATCGACCATCACTCTGTATATCTTTCTAGGCCTCCCTTTTGAAGAGGGGGCTTCTTCTCCGATTACCTGTGCCAGGCCTTGTTCAACTAGACCTGTAAGAATCCGCCTAGCATTCCGTGGAGTCATTTTAAGCCAATCCGCCAGAAGGTTTGTTGTAACAGAATGGTTACTAGTTCTTTTTTGAACGGCCAAAATTTTATTGAACGTTGTAATGGTTACCCCGCTCTCTTTAAGTCTATCACTAATTTCTCTATCTTCAGTACGATAACTGAACGAAATGTTTTCTTCTTGTTTTAGTGGTCCTGTGATGTTGTCTCTGTCATCAACGAGAAAAGCACAAAATGGTTCGAAGTTTTGTGCATGGTGCAAAGCGACTCGAGCGTTTTCTTCAGCTTTGAGCGCCGTATCACCATAACCCACCCCGATATTTGCTGGCAAATCAGTGACCAAAGCCATACTTTCAAGAAGATATTGGACGTGTTGCCCGGTATCCTTTGAAAACCCCCTGGTAGAAAAAATAATAAATGATCCAAGCCCTAGGTTAACAAATGAACCAGATATGGATTCGGCATAATCTAAGACGGCCGTTTGCAATTCTAAATTTATTCGATGGGCATCATATGATATAGTGGCGCTGCTATTCGTCCTTTGTTTAATTTTGTCTACTTCAATGAGCAGAACCGCTATTTGTGACTTTCTAAATTGATGTGTGGTCCATTTTTCTATGGCGGATAACAGAGTTTCCCGTATATTCACACGGGTTGGAGTTACTTTGTATACGGGTATTCCCTGCAATTTAAGCTGTTCATAGACGAAATGAAGACCGGTGACACAAACATCCACTTTTCCACTGGTATAAAGCTCTTGATGGAACGTCAATAGTTTATCCAGTGGTGTATCATACTCCAATTCATGAAAATAAATATCGCTGTAAGGAATGTCCAGTTCACGGTAAGTCTCATACACGTCCCGTTCCTTCAGTAAATCAATACTCATCCTACTAAGGCTCAAATGGTCTTTATAGCCTATTTCTAATAAGGTTTTTTGCAAACTTGATCCATCTAATTTCAAATAAAAGAAAGGCTGCCGAGAACCGCTTTTGCTTACAAAGGCATGTAAGGCAGGTCCTGCAAAAATCCAAAAATCAACATCCTGCTGGTTTTTTCTAACAATCTCTGTCGCTTCCTCAGCATGCATATATTCAAAGGGAACTGTCGTTAACTGTTCTTCATATTCTTCTGCAATCTCACATATTGTTTTAACCATATCTCTTGGACCGACAACACCTGCTCTTGCTTTCATTCAATGCACCACCCGAGGATTTTATGTAGCAAGGACAACAATCATCTACAACCGATTGTTTATATATAAATTTATATGTATGTGATTTCATTCATATAGTAAACACAAATCCATTGCTGCTATTTTTTTTAGTTATATATATATAGTTTAGATTGAAATTTTTGGTTAATATACCGATAAAGTTTTCAAATCTTTTCCTACTCCATAATATTATCAGCTTTTTGTATAAAAGTTAATGTATCAGGATTGGAAGTACTAAGTTCGTTGCTGTTCTTTGCCCATAAACACTGTTTACCTTTCTCCCCCTCGAAAAGGTATATATGCAAGTGATATGGCAGAATGATGTTTTATGAAAAGCACTTTAGAGGAAAAAGATCAGCCATTTGTTTCACATGCTTAAGTGGTATGTATAGGGAAAAAAATGAAGGATAGAAGGCCCCCTGTATATTGGATTACCTCTACATGTGCCCATATTCGCTTAACATCTTAACGTCAAATGAAGTAGTACATGGTTGAAAGTAATGACAGAAATACCCGAAGGATCTTAATGTGTTTGACTAAGTCGGAGGTGGAAAAAGTGGTTGGAGAAGAAGCTCAGGTTTACAGAGGACGTTTGCGAAAAATATACAAGGGGGACAGAACCAAATGAATCTTGTCTGGCTAGGATCGCCAATCGAGATTTTTGATCATCAGAAATATTGGTGTGTAAAGTTGCCGGATGTTAATAACAACGTTGGGCAATTGCAAAGATGAATTTCATAAAATATCTTGACAATCATTCTGATACACTTTAAAGTCATAAATAAGGAATTGTTAGATATTTTATAATAGGAGTTTAATTTCAATTTGTCATTAAAGTAAGTTAATGTTATTTTTTTATCCTATTTAAGGAATATATATAGAAAAATTCCCTTTTATCCTAAAGGAGGAACGATCAATTGGTGAATGAGATTTACTTTTAATTATTTTTGGATAGTGCAAGAAAATAATCTCCTATAAGCGGGGTTATGCGAGTCTGTTCATTGTTTAAACTGTTTTATTGGGAATAAGTTGAAAAATTAATCAATTGGACATACTCAACAAAGTGTAATTGCACAGGGTATTACACCTTGTAAAAGTTCTTAGCTGTCCTTAGGTATGGATATTTATTTGAATGAACTTTAAAGCGATTTAAACTCCAAACAATATATAAGTTATTTAATTATGAACGATTTAAAGAAAAAGTCCGTTAAGCTTTATTTATAGAAGATTCCGACTATAAGGGATTTGACCAGGCCGAATGGGAAAACGCTGACAAATTGGATTGGATTTGCCGCGTAACTACGATTGTTATAAATAAAATCCGTGAGGTGAAGGAGGAATAATATGGCACCTGACATTAACAGTATCCCGACGGTAGATAATACATTATTCAGAGATGTTATCGGCCACTTTGCGAGTGGGGTCACCATTGTCACAACCGCCAATGAAGGGAGGAATTTTGGAATAACAGCAAGCGCTGTTACATCTTTATCGATGGAGCCGCCAATGTTGCTTGTATGTGTCAACCAAAATACCGGCACATGCCATGCGATTTCTAAGTCCAAATTTTTCGGCGTCCACATCCTTCATGAAGACCAAGGAGAATTGGCGCTTCAATTTGCCCGTCCCAATACAAACAAATTCAAAGGGGTTGACATTACTTATGGAAAATTGGGAGCACCGATTCTCCGAGAGGCATTGGCACATTTGGAGTGTCGTGTAGTTAAGGAAGTAACAGGCGGCACGCACTCAGTGTTTTTGGCAGAAGTGGTAAATGCCGGTGTAGAAGATAAAAATCCTTTAGCATACTACCGCGGAAAATTTGGACATTTCCAACCTTATGACAATGAAAATGCTTATCGTACAATTAAAAAGAAAATATTGGAACGGGAATTAACTGTGGATCAAGACCTATCCATAAACAATTTAGTCAATCAGTTGGAGCTTCCGAGGCAGTCCGTTTACTATGCACTAACCAAGCTGGAAGGGGAACAACTGGTGTCCCAGACGGAAGATGGAGATTATATGGTCACCCCTTTGACTGTTGAAAAGCTTCATGATGCTTTGGATACTCGTAATGTTCTTGAGATTGCGGCAGTAGAAAAAACCATTGGTAAACTTTCAGACGAAGAGCTTAAGGAATTAAGAAAGCGTGTTCAAGAAACTATTCCGGAAAACGGGCTACAAATAGACCCTGATAAGTACATTGAAGCCAATATTTCGCTTCATGAATATACCGTTGCCTTGGCGCAAAGTGCAACATTGTTGGAGTCTTACCGCCGGTTGACTGCCGAATCTGTCATGTTCAGCGCTTTAAGGGCTGCCTTAGAAACCAATAATGATAAAGCATACAACGAACTGAAAAAGTTATCCGAAGACCACATGTCGTTACTGAAAGCATATGAAGCCAGAGATAAGAAAAGAGCAATAGAAATTATCAAACAGCATAATGAGGAAGCCAAAAAACTAGGAAAATACTTAATCGGAAATGCCGGAGGAAGTATTTAATCATTTTTAATAGCAAAAGGAGGAAAGCAGATGGCTTTGAGAACTGGAGAAGAGTATAAACAATCTTTGAATGACGGTAGAGAAGTATATATTGACGGAGAAAGAGTTCATAACATAACGGAACATCCGGCTTTTAAACCGATTATTGATGTGAAAGCACGTATGTATGACATGAATCATGAAGAGAAATACAAAGACATATGTACGGTAACCCTCCCTGATGGAGATGTAATTTGCCGAGGATACCAGATGCCGAAGACAAAAGAGGATTTACAGGCGATCCGCAAATATGTAGATACCGTTTTAGATAAATTAGGTGGGGTTGTCTACCGTGTGGGAGACGAGACAATCGGTGAAATGTGGTCTTTATATGATGCCCAGGACCGGCTGAATGAAATTGATCCCACTTACGCAGAAAATATTAGATATCATATTGATCGTATAGCAAGAGAGGACCTTTTTCATGTTTCGGCAAACACTGACCCGAAAGGAGACCGCAGCAAATTAATTAACGGTGAAGACGGGGGGACACTCCTTCATATCGTGGATGAGAATGAGAAAGGAATTGTTGTGAGGGGGGCCAAGTTTGAAACCGCTGCCGCTTATGCCAATCAAGCCTTTGTAAAGCCGACGATTTCCAATTGGTCAAATGCTAGCGTCAATATGGAAAACTACGCTGTAGGCTTTATTTGCGATATGGGTGCACCGGGTTTGAAGCACATTTGCCGTTCATCTATAGGAGCCGGCAAAGATCCGGAAAACTATCCAATTTCTTCTAAATTTGAAGAGATTGATACACTGTTGATTTTTGATGATGTGTTAATTCCATGGGAAAATGTGTTATTCCACCGTTCACTTGAGTCCGCAAAGTATATCCGTGAAACATTACACAGATATTCGGCTTTCAACTATGTATTGCGTATATTGAAAAGGGCCGACTATTTATTGGGAGTAGCACTTTTAAACGTAGAGCAGACTGGCTTGACAAAAATTCCATCTGTACAGGAGAAGCTTACTGAGTTGATCACGTATCGCGAGACGATCAATGCCCACCTGACTGCGGCTATTGCCGAAGCACAGGAGACTGCCGGCGGATTAATGATGCCGAATCAATCCCTATTATACACCGGAAGAATTCAGGCGTTAAAGCACTTCCCGGCAATGGCACATTTGGCGCGTGAGTTAGTGGGAGGCCAGTTGGCGGTAACACCAGATATGGAAACAATCACAGATCCGAAGATCAAGGAACATATTGACAGGTATTATTCTGTAGGTAAATGGAGTGCGAAAGAAAGAGCTAAACTACTTTACTTCGCCCGAGACTTGTTGAATTCTTCTTTGGCGGGGCATCAAATTACGTTTGAGTTGTTTGCCCAAAGTCCCCCATTTGCTCAGTCTGCCGTAGCCTTTAAAAACTATGATTTGGAACCGCATCGTGAAATGGTAATCAAGGCAGCTAATATACAGCCTAATGTGGTTAAAAAATGAAGATGATTTAATTAAGAAATAAAGTACAGGAGGGGGGGCTTCTGAGTGCAAGTCTATAAGTCAAACTATGTGCAGCTGCCCGAGTGCGTCTTGGTCATTGGTGCGCTGGACGGTCTGCATAAGGGGCACCAGACACTCATCCAACATGCAAAAAAAAGAGCTGAAAAAATGGGAGTTCCACTGGCAGTTTATACGTTTGATCCACCCCCGAAAGTATTTTTTCAACACGCGATGTTACTGACACCGCTTAATGAGAAACTTGAAAAGTTGGAAAAAATGGGTGTTGATCATGCTGTGATCGCCTCATTTAATGCACAGTTTATGACCCAAAGTACCAGCGCCTTTCTGGATGAAATAAGAAAGTTAAACCCAAAGGAGATTTTCGAAGGTCATGACTTCCGATTCGGCAGGAATAGAGAGGGAGATATACAAACATTAAGAAAACATTTTACAGTCTCCCTTCTAGATCCTGTTTTGTGTGAGGAAGGAAAAGTTATATCATCCACAAGAATACGCAATTTATTTGCACAAGGAAAATCCGAAGCTGCATATGATCTGTTAAATTGGGGCTGGATGGAGGAGGCTTCCTTATCATCGATTCGATAAAAATTATAAAAATTGATTCTAATTCTTAAGGAGAGATGGCCATGTCAGTATTCGGAGAAACAGATAATAAAGTAAAGGTTCAGCGATTCAGAAAGTTTAAGACAAAAGGGTACTACCCTGCTGAGCTCACCGAACCGGAGTTTAGTATAGACAACGAATTCTGTATGGCTGTCAGAGCCGGAAACAGAATTTTTCTAAGAGGCCAGACCGGGTTTGACATGGATGGGAATTTCCATGGAGTAGGTGATGTGACAGAGCAGGCAGAGATGGCTTGTACAATGGTAAAGAAGCTTCTGGAGGAAGCGGGCGGATCAGTGAAGGACATCTGTAAAATTACTGTTTATCTCTTAAAACGCGAAGACAGAAGTAAAGTGTATCCTGTAATCGCCAAGCATTTCAAAGACGTCTACCCGTGCAGCACAGGATTGATCGTAAGCGGATTTGCGCTGCCTGAAATGGAAATGGAAATTGACGTAGAAGCAGTCGTCAGCGAGTAAATTTTTAAAAAATCAACAAGAGAAATAGCGGATTATCCAGAAAGAAAGGGAGATCATGGTGAAAATTACTAATACATTTTCAGTCGCAGGAAGATGTTCCGAAACAGGAGCATTGGGAGTCGTGGTCACTTCAAGCAGTCCATCTGTCGGAGCGCGTTGCCCATGGGGCAAACAAGGGGTTGGTGCCATACTCACCCAGAATGTAACGGATCCCCGATTGGCAAACATCGGACTTTCAGTTTTGGAGCATGGGTTGGGCGCCGAAAATGCCATCCGGGCGATGAAGGAGTCAACGCCTTTTCCAGAGTACCGTCAACTGGCCGTTGTAGATGCTGAAGGAAACTCTGCTGTGTTCACGGGAGAAAACGCCCTGGGTGTTCATGGCGAGTTTTCTGCTCAAAACGTAGCGAGTATTGGTAATCTCTTGAGCGACCCTGAAATTCCAACAGGGATGGGCAAAAAATTCTTAGAAACGGAAGGTCTTCCTTTAGCTGAAAGATTGATATTGGCTATTGAAAAAGGTTTTCAAATGGGCGGTGAATTGGATCAAGAGCGATCTATCGGGCTTTTGGTCTATAAAGAGGATTCATTTCCCTATGTAGATCTCCGGGTTGATTATAGTGAGAACCCACTTGAAGACTTGAAAAAACTGTGGGAAATCTATGGCCCTCAAGCAGAAGATTACAGGGTGCGGGCGGTTACACCTGAAATGGCTCCATCTTATGGGGTACTAGGAGACGAATAATAAATTTTAGAGATGCAGTCCGAGCAATTCAGGGCTGCGTCTTATTTCAACCAAACTGCACCAGCCAAAAGCAGTTGAAGTATACATACATGGAGGATTACTGAAAAATGCAAATTAACCGGCAAAGGTTATTAAATGATATTGAAAAATATGCTCTTTATGGAAAAGATGAACGCGGAGGAATTACTCGCCCTGCCTTTTCTAAACCCGAGATGCAAGTCCGCGAATTGTTTATCAAGGAATTGAAAGATCTGGAGCTGGAGGTTTCGGTTGATCCGATTGCCAACATTTGGGGAAGGCTGAAAGGCAGCGGGGAAAAGAACGGTACTATTGTAATTGGCTCCCATTTGGATACAGTTCCTAATGGAGGAAAATACGATGGGGCTCTCGGTGTCCTTATAGCTAAAGAAGTAATGACCACGTTGATGGAAAATAAAGTTACACTTCAGCATGATCTCGAGATAGTATCATTCACCGCAGAAGAATCGAATGATTTTGGCTTTTCAACTCTTGGAAGCAAGACATTTGCCGGCAAACTTACCAAAGAGGATTTGATCCATGTAAGCGATTCTCAAGGTACGCTTTTAAAAGACGCTGTCAGATCTGCCGGTGGTGACTTGTACAAGCTGGACGAAATGAAGAAAGATAGAAAAGAGAAAAAAGCCTATGTCGAGGTTCATATTGAACAGGGTAAGCGTCTGGAGTCTCATAATTTATCCATTGGCATTGTCGAAGATATGGTCGGTGTCTACCGTACCTGCGTTTATTTAAAAGGTGAGGCGAATCATTCAGGGACAACTATGATGGCTCACCGTTCAGATGCGCTTGCTGCGGCTTCTGAGATGGTTCTCGCTGTAGAAGAGATATGCCGTGCGGATGAGACAGATTTAGTCGGCACAGTCGGCCAACTTTTTGTTGAACCCAATGCTGTGAACATTGTGCCGGGAGAAGTGAACTTTGTACTGGAAATCAGAGGTGAGAATGATGCGCGTATGGATCTCGTTATTCAAGCGATTGAAGAGAAGTGGCAAAAGATCCTCGCCGCTAGAGGCGTCACAATGGAACAGAACCTGATGGTCAAGCAGAAGCCAATCCGCATGGATGAAGATATAGTTACAATTTTGCGGGAAACAGCGGATGAGCTATCGGAGCCTTACACAGTTTTTCCAAGCATGGCTGTGCACGATGCCGCCCATATGGCGTCCTTTACCAAGGCTTGTATGATCTTTGTCAAAAGCATAGATGGACGAAGTCATTGCCCGGAAGAATACAGTAAGCCAATAGATATCGAAAAAGCAGCAAACCTCTTATTGAATGGCCTGATCAAGATTGACGCAAAGCTGTCAAAAGAAGCACAGGCAATTAATGAATAAGAGGAAGGTAAAAAATAGACTGTTATTTTAGAATAAAAATTATTTTCATATTGACAAATATATATGAATCATTTAAATTCAATTTAAGAAGAAATAAGGACAATTTCCGAAATTAAAAAGGAGGTGCATAAAAGCAAATGTAAAAAGAGAATAATCGTTAATCTGAAAGCGGCAACAAAGGGTAGTGATAGTAGCTCATCATAAGTACCCTCCATCTATAGAGATCAACCAACTATTCCATTAAAAAACTGAAAGCATTTTGAAAAAATAGGGGGAGATGTTGATAAGAGCCAACAATTAAACAGAAGCCTTGGATTGGAAGCTGCCATTGCAACAGGCGTTGGTATTATGGTAAGTTCCAGCGCACTTGTTTCCTTGGGACAAGGCTTTGGGGAAGGCGGAAAAGGATTTTTCATGTGATCAAAGCTGGTATTTACAATATTCATTTAGTTCCTGGATTGACTGTGGTATATGCGGATGTTTGGATCGATTTTGTGATGAAAAAGCCTCTGTTTGAAACCATTCTCTTGACGAGTTCATAGGGGGAGATCGGCAGAAGTCTACCGACCAGAAGAACTTGAGAGTTTCGGTAAGACAGTTTAATAGTTTGGTATCAACTTATTCCGCTGCCTGAAGCTTTAAGGAGGTGAAATCTGGTCTAGGTGTCGGACAAGGGTTATTAAAATATATATTATTCATCTTTTAGGAGGGAACCATAAATGACAAATATTGTAAAAGAAAATCTAAGTGTAGAAGAACTCATTAAAATTGACAAAGAACATTTCATTCATCCAACTACGGTTCCGAAAGACATCATTGAGAACGGGCCCAAAATCATCTTTTCCGAAGGAAAAGGTATTCGCGTAAAAGATGTCTCAGGAAATGAATATATAGACGGTGTATCCATGCTCTGGAACGTGAACCTCGGCTATGGCCAGGAAAAACTTGCAAAAGCTGCATACGAACAGTTGCAAACATTGCCATATTGTTCCTCTTTTTATGGCTACTCAAATGAAAACGCTATCCGTTTGGCGGAAAGAGTCGCTTCTGTGGCACCCGGTGACTTAAATGCAGTATTCTTCACATCCGGCGGATCAGAATCCAATGAGTCAGCGTTTAAACTCGTCAGACACTATTGGGATATGAAAGGCCACAAAGAGAAAAAGACAATCATTTCTTTAAAGCGCGGATACCACGGAGCTACCATCTCAACCGGTACAGCTACAGGAATTCAAGGATTCCACAACTTCTCAGGTTCAAAAGACGCGGATATTATCCATGCGCAGCCGCATTTGACTAACGCTGAACTTGGTGATAAATCCGATCCAGATTACGAGGGAAGCATTAGAAATACGATTGACAAAATGGGAGCCGACAAAATCGCTGCTGTCATCATGGAGCCGGTTCAAGGGGCAGGCGGAGTTCATGTAGCTCCAGAGGGTTACTTGCAGGCTGTCAAGAAGCTGTGTGAAGAGAAGAATGTTCTCTTTATTGCCGACGAGGTCATTTGCGGATTCGGAAGAACAGGAAAAATGTTCGGAGTAGAAAACTGGGATGTAGAACCTGATGTCATGTGTGTGGCTAAGGGGATTACAAGCGGATATGCGCAGCTTGGAGCAGTCCTTCTAAGCAAAGAAATCAGAGATACCCTTGTACAATATGATCAGATTCTTGGACATGGTTTTACATACAGCGGACATCCAACTGCGTGCGCTGTAGGATTGGCAACATTGGATCTGCTGGAGGAACAAAATATTCTTCAAAATGTAAATGCAATGAGCGAAGAACTGAAAAAAGGATTTAAATACTTGGAAGAAAATCATTCTCATATCGCAAACACAAGAGCAGTTGGACTCTTAGCAGGATTTGATCTTATGCAAGATCCTGAAAACGGAACTCCGTTTGAACAGTCTATCAGAGCTGCACGGTACGTCGTTGATCACTGCTTTGACAACAGGTTGATTTTGAGAGCAGCAGACTTTGAACACCAAGTCAACATTGTTGCGATCGCTCCTCCGCTTATTATCAACAAGCAGGAAGTGGAAGAGATCATCAACATTGTGGATGATGCGTTGACAGCATTTGAGAAAACTCTGTAAAAAAACCAGGACGAAAGCGCAAGGTAAAGAAAACGTTAGAAAAGAATAAAGGGGATTGATTATGGGAACTGCAACGGTTGTATTACAACATAAAGTAGAAGAATTTCTGAAAGGCACGAAGAAGTTATATATTAACGGTGAATTTGTTGAAGCGGTTTCCGGGAAGAACTTTGAAACGTATAATCCTGCTACAGGGGAAGTACTGGCATTGGTAAGTGAAGCAGACGCTGCTGATGTCGATAAAGCCGTCAAGGCAGCGAAGAAGGCTTTTGAAGAAGGCCCATGGTCAAAAATGAGTGCAGCTGAAAGAGCTAGATTGATGTTTAAACTAGCAGATTTGATTGAAGAAAACAAAGAAGAACTAGCCCAATTGGAATCTTTGGATAATGGGAAGCCAATCAATGAAACAAGAAATGCTGACCTTCCAAACACTATTGAACAGTTTCGGTATTTTGGAGGATGGGCAACCAAGGTAATGGGGCAAACCATTCCTGTCTCTGGAAATTTCCTGAATTACACGCGACATGAACCTGTTGGTGTAGCAGGCCAGATTATTCCATGGAACTTCCCTCTCATGATGGCTGCATGGAAAATTGCGCCGGCCCTAGCCACAGGGTGTACCGTTGTTTTGAAGCCTGCTGAGCAAACACCCTTATCGGTGCTGTATTTGGCAGAATTGATAGAGGAGGCTGGTTTCCCTGCCGGTGTTGTGAATTTTATCCCAGGTTTCGGTGAGACAGCGGGCGATGCCCTTGTAAAACACCCGGATGTAAATAAGATTGCATTTACAGGATCCACATCTGTTGGAAAAATGATCATGAAAAACGCAGCCGACACAATGAAGCGTGTAACATTGGAGCTTGGAGGCAAATCACCGAATATCATCCTTCCAGACGCTGATCTCTCAAAGGCGGCACCTGGAGTCTTTACTGGAATCATGGCCAATCAAGGAGAGATTTGCAGTGCCGGCTCACGCGTCTTCATCCAAAAAAAGCATTTTGACAATGTTATGTCCGAACTTGTCAACTATGCCAATAATGTAAAGCAAGGCCATGGGTTAGATACAACCACTGAAATGGGACCGTTAGTTTCAAAAGAGCAGCAAGACCGTGTTGTCAACTATATTCATATCGGTCAGGAAGAAGGAGCGACTGTTGCAGCAGGCGGTGGGAACACAGAAAAAGGGTACTTCGTTGAACCTACTATTTTTGCTGACGTGAACGATGATATGAGAATTGCAAGGGAAGAGATTTTTGGTCCGGTAGTGGTTGCCATGCCGTTTGACGACATGGACGAAATTATCGCCAGAGCAAATAACTCAGACTTCGGGTTGGCAGCAGGCGTATGGACCGAAAACGTCAAGAACGCCCATTACATAGCCAGCCGTTTAAAAGCGGGCACAGTTTGGGTGAATTGCTATAGCATGGTTGATCCGGCTTCGCCGTTTGGAGGCTTCAAGCAATCTGGATTCGGACGTGAAATGGGTTCTTATGCATTGCAAAATTACACTGAAGTAAAGAGCGTGTGGATTAATTTAGGGTAGGCGATAGGGATATACTTAAAGATTGTGAAAAATTACTAATGATGAGCCTTGTAATATAGTTGTCTGGTTTAGAACGATATTTTAAAGGAAGCCTTGATACTGGTAGAGTAGAAGTTTAGCGGCACAAATCTAAACGAGTGAATTTCCTAAGAATTTAATTCATCGGTTGACTCATACGTGCTGTCTCCCCAAACCAAGGCTTCCTTTACGTACAATTAATATTTAAAGTGAGGTGTATAGATTGGACAAAGGACAAAATGTAAATGAAATGGGCCTGCCTAACTTTTGGATTGCCTTGATCCCTATAGTATTTATGGCTGCAGCATTGTTCGTTGGTATCGGTATATTTGGCCAGGATCCACAGTTGCCGCTTGTATTTAGTACGATTGTTGCCGTCATTGTCGCTTTAAGACTTGGCCACACATGGAAATCACTCGAAACTAGTATTATTAAAACGATTAGTGCGGCGATCACTGCCCTACTAATACTAGTCGTTGTAGGCGCTTTCATCGGCGTGTGGATGGCGGGTGGAATTGTGCCCGCAATGATTTACTATGGATTAGAAATATTATCCCCAACATGGTATTTACTTACAGCGTGTATTATTACGTTAGTTGTAAGTTGTGCCGGAAATTCATGGTTTGCTGCGGGCACAATTGGAATTGCATTAATGGCAATCGGTAAGGGTCTGGGTCTGCCACTGCCCATGGTTGCAGGGGCAATTGTATCCGGTGCATATTTTGGCGATAAATGTAGTCCCTTATCGGATTTAACAAACTTTACTGCAGGTGTAGTAGGTATTAACTTATTTGACCATATTCGCAACTTGCTGAATACGACAATTCCCACAATGATCATTACACTGATAATATATACTTTTATGGGATTTGCTATCAGTGGGAAGGGCTCTGACTTGTCGGAGATTGCAACCATTCAACAAATTTTATCCGATCAATTCGTTATTTCACCATGGTTATTGCTTCCCTTATTGTTTATCGTTTTAATTTTTATATTTAAAATACCTGCTCTCCCCGGCTTAACAATAGGAGTTGTCTTGGGCGCGTTATGTGCTGTTTATGTTCAAGGTTATTCTTGGGGTGATGCTATGTTTTATATGAATGAAGGTTTTTCAATAGAAACAGGTAATGAGATTACCGATTCGTTGTTAAATAATGGCGGAATTCTTGAAATGGCGTTCGTCATCACCCTTATACTGATCGCATTATCTTTTGGAGCTGTTATTCAAAAGGCAAGATTTTTGGAAGCGCTCTTAGGAGGCTTAATCAGTAGGATACAACGTACAGGCAGTATGATTACCGCAACAGCCGCAACATGTTGGGCTTCTAATGCAATTGGATGTGACCAATTTATGTCCGTCATTATTCCGGCAAATATGTATAAGGATGAGTTCAAAAAACGTGGTTTGCACCCGAAACTGCTTGCCCGTACAGTAGAAGACTGTGGCACCGTAATGGCTAGCCTACTTCCATGGACAACGTGTGGTATCTTCATGTACTCCGTGCTTGGTGTTAGCCCGGTTCAATATGCACCATACGCATTTTTCTGTTACCTCGGCACATTTGTGGCAATTGCATTTGGGTACCTAAATATAAAAATTAATCGTCTGCCGGAAAAAGACCAGCCTATAGATAGTAATGTAGGTTTAGCTATGGTGGATTCAAAATGATCAAACATCAATAGCTAAATCCAACCAATATTTAACCGTTGTAAATACAATCAGGCAGAAATAAGCATAGGAAAAATACTGCGCAGGATGTGATTCTAAAAGGGTTGCAATCCTATTATTACACGGATGCATAGGGTTAAGCCTGTATTCGGCACCTCAGTACCAGATTACGATTCCAATCTTTGTCATCTGTATTGCCATCCTCGACTTTTGCCAAGATTGGAATCCTATCAGGGAGCACACCCATACCAAGGACAATCTGCTTTAAATCCAGCCGGTGTTGTTTGTTATATCCATATTGAATAATAAAACTTTTAGGAGGAGAGGTATTATGAACTGGGATTTTCAATTTAATCTACCAACTACGATAGAATTTGGAAGTGGAAAAGTAAAATTAGTAGGTGAGCAAGTAAAGAAGTATGGAAATAAGGTTCTTATTGTTACTGATAAAGGGCTTGCTCAAACAGGTATATTAGAAAAAGTTACAAATTCCCTTAAAAAGGAAAATATAGATTATTATGTTTTCGATGAAGTAAAACCTAATCCTAGGGATGTAGATTGTCAAAAAGCCTATGAACAATTTAAAGACAAAAAAATAGAAGTATTAATAGGCTTGGGTGGTGGAAGTTCCATGGATACTGCAAAAGCAATTGGGACCCTTATGACTCATGATGGAAATCTTTCAGAGAGATATGGAGCAGATAAATTAGAAAGAGAAATAACTCCATTAATTTGTATTCCTACTACTGCAGGTACGGGGAGTGAGGTTACAAGCTTTTCTGTAATTACTGATACTAAGCTTAAAGATAAAATGCTTATATTTGATCTTAATTTAGCACCTAAAATTGCCTTAGTGGATCCAGAATTAACCCTTAGTTTGCCACCGTCAATTACTGCAGCTACTGGGATGGACGCTCTTACACATGCAATAGAGGCTTATGTATGTAACATGGCAGAGCCTATTTCTGATGCCTTAGCTCTTCATGCAATCGAACTAATCGTAAATAGTCTACCTGAAGCTGTTGAAAATGGTAATAACATAGAAGCAAGGCAAAACATGTTAATTGGTAGTTTAATCGCAGGGCTTGCATTTGGTAATACTGACTTAGGTGGGGTTCATGCCATGGCAGAACCGCTAGGTGGTCTATATGACACTCCTCATGGTGTAGCAAATGCTATTTTTCTCCCATTTGTTTTTGAATTTAACATTAAGGCAAATCCTGCAAAATTTGCCATAGTTGCAAAAAAACTTGGTGTATCAGAAGAATATAAAACAGAAGAGCAAATAGCTTTAAAAGGAGTACATTTACTCAAGGAATTATCCAGCCGTATAGGAATTCCTAAATTTAGTGACTTGAATTACGTAAATCCTAAGGACTTCGAGTTTTTGGCTGAAGGAGCAGAAAATAATATTTGTACAATTGCCAATCCGCGAAATATCACTAAAAAAGATTATCTTGAACTCTTTCAACTTGCTTATGAGTATAAAGGTATGGATGTACACGTGTAAGGATCTATATAACTTCTATAAGCTATTAAGTTAACTATTTTTTCCAAGCTTGGTAGCTTATAGTTTGCTTGTTTTTTCTAATAATTTGAAGTTGTAGCCGTCAAAATAATTTATAAGTATGGTACTGATTTATAAAAAAGGGGGCGGAATTATGAAAGCGGAATCACGTTTTGTCGAATTTATTCCTGAAAATGAAAGGCATGGAGATGTTCGCAACTTGTTCTCAGTATGGTTTACTGTTAACTTTATGTTGTTAGCGGTAGTAACGGGCGGGTTAGCAGTAGTATTTGGGCTTAATTTATTTTGGAGTATTGTATCCATTCTATTGGGGAATCTGATTGGTGCTATCTTTATGGCATTACATTCAGTCCAAGGACCAAGATTGGGGATACCCCAGATGATTCAAAGTCGTGCTCAATTTGGGGTTATAGGTGCTATATTTCCTCTATTTTTAGTTATACTCATGTACCTGGGCTATTTTGCGAGTAACGCAGTATTGGGCGCTCAAGCAGTTACTGCAGGTACATCGATTCCCATTGGTTGGAGTATAGCGCTATTAAGTATTATAACATTCATCATTACCTTCTATGGGTATGACATGATACACAAACTCTCAAAATATGTTGCTGCATTACTTGGTATAATTTTCTTTTTTGTTACAATTTTGGTCTTTAAATTAGATTTTCCTGCAAATACATGGTCAATAAGTGACTTCCAGTTTGCTCCTTTTTTAGCCAGTGTTAGTGTCTTTGCAACTTGGCAATTGACATTTGCCCCCTATGTTGCTGATTATTCGAGATACCTACCTAAGGATACGAATCCTCAAAAGGCATTTATTTACACATACGCTGGCTCAGTACTTAGTGCTGTTTGGATGATGATATTGGGTGCTAGTCTTGCGATCGCTGTTCCAAATTTTTTGGATAATGCAAGCTTGAGTTTAAGTAATCTTGTAGGTTCCCAATGGTCATTGGGAATGTATTTTGCTATTGCATTGGGAATTATAGCTACAAATGTATTTAACCTTTACGGGGCTTTTATGTCCCTCACGACAATCATGGACACCATCGTTAGAATAAAAGGAACTATACAAACCAGATTTATAATATTATTTATTTGCGGCATTCTCGGAACTGGTATTGCAATTTTAGGGCATGGAAACTTTCTTGAAAACTTCTCCAATTTAATACTTTTTCTTGCGTACTTTCTTTTTCCTTGGACTACAATCAATTTGGTGGACTATTACCTTTTACGCCATGGAAATTACAATATACAGGCACTCTTTGATAAAAATGGAGAATACGGTAGGTATAATTGGAAGGCGATGGTAGCTTACTTCATTACAATACTCGTTGAAATTCCATTTATCAATACAACAATTTACCAGGGTTTTATTTCAAAAGCACTCCATGATATTGATTTTGCATGGATTGTGGCGTTAACTATACCTGGAATTATATATTATGTACTGATGAAAGATGAAATTAAATTAGAAATGGTCAATAAACCTACAGCTTCTTGAATATTTAGCAAAATTAGTAGATTTATATAATATTAAGATTCCTTCTATAGGGGCAGTTAGGTGGAGATAAATATTCATCTAGCTGTTTTTATGATGAACAAAGAACTTGTGTGAAGATTATTAAAAGACCTTATATATTTTTTCAATTCAATGCAATAGAATAATCGACAAAAATCCTTTTTTCAATCTAGTAAGGGATATTCTTGTTGGCGATTTGAAATTTTAACCAAAGGATTTTCAAAGAAACCACCTCAATATCATTTTGGAGAGTAGGTCTATGAGCTCGGTGGTATAATGGCCCTATGTTTTGGTTGTAGAGTTAAAGAGATAAAGCGACGGACACGTTGGAGGGATTACATGCAAAAGTCGAAAAGCGCTCGTGATCTTGGATTACCATTCCCTGGAGTTACTGGAACTTATAATGCGATTACAGATATCCCGGGGGTGGAGGTTGGTTTCTCTACAGTTATCGACGGTGAGGGTCCGGTTGATATTGGTAGAGGACCTATTCGAACAGGTGTCACAGCCATTTTACCAAGAGGAAAAAAAGAGCGTATGCAGCCGATTTGGGCTGGATTTTACGGTCTTAATGGAAATGGAGAAATGACAGGTACCCATTGGATTAACGATGGAGGTTACTTTTTAAGTCCAATCTGTTTAACAAATACACATTCTGTTGGGATTGCCCACCATGCTACAGTTAAATGGATGATTAACCAGTATGAAGAGCAATACCGTGATGAGCATCTTTGGGCGATGCCTGTTATAGCGGAAACATATGATGGAGTTCTAAATGATATTAACGGCCAACATATTCAAGAAGAGCATGTAATGGCTGCTATTCAATCTGCTGAATCAGGCCCTGTTGCCGAGGGCAATGTAGGTGGCGGCACCGGGATGATTTGTTATGAATTCAAAGGAGGTACGGGAACATCCTCTCGAGTTGTTAATATTGGTGGAGAGCCGTACGCCGTAGGGGCTTTGGTTCAAGCTAACCATGGAATTCGCGATTGGCTGACTATACTTGGTGTTCCTGTCGGTGAGCATTTATCCGAAAACAAGGTTCTTTCTGCTGAACAGGGCTCTATTGACGTTATTATAGGAACGGATATCCCAATGCTCCCTCATCAATTAAAAAGAGTGGCAAAACGTGCGGCGATTGGTATAGGAAGAAACGGAACTCCCGGAGGCAATGATTCCGGTGATATTTCTCTTGCATTTCAGTAGCTAATGAAATAGAGATTCCACAGATGTCCAAAGAAAAATTAAATATGGATTTTATAAATGATGAACAATTTGACCCTATCTATGAAGCGGTTTGTCAAGCGGTTGATGAATCTGTTGTTAATGCAATGCTTGCAGCGGAAACAATGACTACCGTTAAGCCCTTTGGAAAAACTGTGCAGGCTATTGATAAATCACAATTAGTTAATGTGATGGAAAAATATAACAGGATGTAAGTCATAGATAGGTATTTTTTATTCTTAATTTATTATCTTCGAGTTAGGTGAATTCACTTTCATCTAACTTTTTTTATTATCACTTTTGATTAAAGTCTAAAATCAGGTTTTTGCAATATAGGGAGGTTTCCATTAAGTCCGTCCTAAAATTAGCTATCATTGACCATCTGGCAGTCTGCGAGATGCCGAATTTTAAAATATAGGATGGAACAGCTAAAGGCGAACATTGGTAATTATATATAGTTTAATGTTCACAAATAGGCAAAAAAATAATGCGGTTTTTACCGCTTTTATCTTTTTTGCGTGCCCAGCAAGCCGTTAATTGCTAGTTGGTGGAAGTCCAACCTGAGTAAGTGCCA
>NZ_VEKZ01000079.1:0-11901 GCF_007681465.1 Siminovitchia fortis | reverse complement strand
GGAGCCGGACGCAGCACTAAGTGACAAATAAGTTACTCACAACCTGAGCATTTTATAATTTCCAAACAATAAAGAAAGGCCTGCTTTGTTGCAGGCCTTTCTTTTCTAATCCCTATCCTTGGGTTTTTTTTCACCATAAAATTTTACGTTACCCGGTGTCTTCAACGGTTCGGTAATTTTATTATCATGGACCTGAACCTGATAGGTTTTGCCGTTATGCACATATTTAAATATCCCGTTGTTGAAATCAGTGCCGATCTCCTTATAAAAGATGCCTTCATAGCATATTTCTCTCATGCAAGTGAAACTTAGCACATAATCGTCTCCCTCTTTTAGCAGAAAACAGCGTACGCCGCCTTCAAAAGAGGAATCTTCTTCCGTGTGTACTTCACGGTCAAAGGAGACGATATGAATATCAATGAAGGACATTACCCTTAACAGGACATTTACAAAAGATCCTTTTGTAATCTCTTCCCATCTGTTTTGGGCAGTCTGCCCGATAACAATTTGAGTTATATTGTATTTGTGCGCGACCTCCGCGATGGCCTTGGCTGTCGGGCGCTTTTCATTATCCATGAGGATGAACTCTTCCGCACCCAATTCGTCAGCCAGTTCTTCCCACCGGTCGACATACCCGGATTTGTCCGCATCGAATTCGTCATATGGAAGCGGATCGACAGTCAAAATATAGAAAGGACAATCCAGCATGTGTGCCATTTTGGCTCCGCGCTTGATCAGCCGTTCTCCATTTGGACCGTAATATACACAAACGAGAATGCTCTCATCCATACGACCCTTTTTATTTTTCACGACGATCTTCACCTCTGCATTAATATGGCAACAGTATCTGAACTGGCCAACTAATAAAGTACAGCTGACTTATTATAATGAATCTCCTGCGTTATTTCAATTGGATAAACGTGGATGCAGAATTAGCTTATTTGCAGCAGCCAATCCTGTTAAGTGCAGATCTATAATGTTTAGTGTATAATTTAATAGGAAAAAATTATTCTGTCTATGTTATTCCACATTTTCCGCAAATAGGTTTTTTCAAAGTTGAATCTGGTCACATGGTTTAACCGCAGGTCCCCAATTTGAAAAAGATTCCAAGGAATCTCATGTTCAACCGGTCAAGATTGGACACCTCTCATCCTTTATATTTCATAAGAGTACCTTATGGATTCCCATTATCCCGCTTACCGGCTAAAGAGTCAAGAGGGGAAAGGTGTTATTAGGCTTTAATGTTAAATTAATTATAGGAGTTGCGGTATTGTATGCATGCTCGTTTTATTGTGTGTGTACAAGAATTAAATGGCAATTAACGGAAACCTAAACGATAATTTCGTAACAGTAAATGCAAATCCAGCATGAAAGTGAGGTCCTGTTTTGATAACAATGAATTTGGTCATCATGATCCCTTTTCTAGCCGCTGTTCTTATCCCTATTCTAATTAAAAGAAAATCCCCTATACATATAGGCTGGCCTGTATTCCTTGTACCGGCGGCTTTATTCGTGATTCTTGCCCGTTATATCCCATCCATAGCAAACGGGGAAACCTATTTGAACACGATGAAGTGGATCCCTTCCTTTGACATTGACTTTACTACATACTTTGATGGTCTCAGCTTAATTTTTGGACTTTTGATCACTGGGATTGGAAGTCTTGTTATCCTCTACTCAATTTACTATTTATCCTCTGAAGAATCTTTGCAGCACTTTTATATCTATTTGCTGCTGTTTATGGGCAGCATGCTTGGTGTTGTCTTCTCAGATAATTTAATGGTTTTATATGTATTCTGGGAGCTTACAAGCATTTCATCATTCCTGTTGATCGCTTTTTGGTTCCATAGAAAAAGATCAAGATATGGTGCACAAAAGGCCATGTTGATTACTGTCAGCGGCGGACTGGCCATGTTAACCAGCTTTATCATGATTTATTTGATGACAGGAACGATGAGCATAAGGGAAATTATAGCGGTTGTTGATATCGATCATCCGCTGTTTATCCCTGCCCTTGTTCTGCTGCTCGTAGGTGCCTTCACAAAATCAGCCCAGTTTCCGTTTCATATTTGGCTGCCCGACGCGATGGAGGCGCCGACACCGGTCAGTGCTTATTTGCATTCTGCCACGATGGTGAAAGCGGGGATTTATCTGGTCGCGCGATTCACTCCGATTTTCGGCGGAGGCGAACTTTGGTTTTGGCTTGTAACAGGAGTCGGGATTGTAACGCTTTTCTGGGGCTCTTTTACGGCAGTCCGCCAGACCGATCTAAAGGCCCTGTTGGCATATTCCACGATCAGTCAGTTGGGGTTGATTATGAGCCTTCTGGGAATCGGTTCTATATCCATGCATATGGGGTCAAGCATGGAGGCTGTTGTATTTACACAAGCGACATTTGCCGGGCTTTTTCACCTGATCAATCATTCCACATTTAAGGGTGCCCTGTTCATGGTGGTAGGGATCATTGACCACGAAATCGGAACAAGGGATATCCGTAGGCTGGGAGGGTTGATGTCTTTCATGCCTGTTTCGTTTACGATCGCGATGATCGGTAGTTTTTCTATGGCCGGGCTGCCGCCGTTCAATGGGTTCTTGAGCAAGGAAATGTTCTTTACCGCTGTTTTGAATATATCGCAGCTTGACTTTTTTGCACTTGGCACATGGGGCGTCTTGATCCCGGTGATAGCGTGGATAGCAAGTATTTTTACATTTGTTTATAGCATGATTATCGTTTTTAAAACTTTCCTTGGTACGAGCCGGCTTGAAACCGGAGACCGCAAAGTACATGAAGCGCCTGTTGGGATGCTGATTTCACCGGGCATTTTGGCTGCTTTGGTTTTGGCTGTTTTCTTCTTTCCGAATATCGTTGGGGACTATTTATTGCGTCCGGCAATGGCCGGCATTTTCCCGTCGTTAGCTGACAAAGTTGAATTAAGTCAGCATATTTCGATCTGGCACGGCTTTAATACCGAGATTTTAATGACGATCGGTGTGATTGCCTTCGGGTCTCTTTTATATAAATACATGCGAAGATGGAAAGGGGTATTTACACTTTTTCCGGCTTCATGGTCGTTTGATGCTCTTTATAACAATATGCTGCTGAGATTGGAGAGCGGTTCTTCCGGATTTACGAGGTTCTATATGACAGGTGTTCTCCGGGATTATTTGCTATATATCTATCTATTTTTCATATTGGCCGTTGGCGGATCCTTATTTATGACAGGAGCGTTCTCTATTGATCCGATTCACCAGGCACCCGTACGCCTATACGAGTGGGTCATTATTTTGGTGATGATGGTTGCCGGAATTGCCGTACCGTTCGTTAAAACGAGAGTAACAGCCATATTGCTGAATGGAGTCCTTGGCTATGGAATGGCCGCTTTGTTTGTCACATTCCGCGCCCCGGATTTGGCCCTTACTCAAATTGTCGTTGAGACGGTGACAACCGCTTTGTTTTTACTATGCTTCTTTTTCCTTCCTAAATGGGAAAGCGGGAGAGCAAAGGCTGCCCCAAGGATGAAAACGATCAATTTGCTCATCTCAATTTCTGTTGGGGCCATATTTGTCATGACGGCACTTTCCGTTCAAAGCGGTAAATTATTCAATACTATTTCCGGGTTTTTTGAAAAAGCCGATGAACTGACCGGCGGAAAGAACATTGTCAATGCTATATTGGGGGACTTCCGTGCTTTTGATACGATGCTTGAAGTCGTTGTCCTCTTCATTGCGGGAATCGGCGTATTTACATTGACAAAGTTGAAATTGGGCAAGGGAGGAAAGAACGTTGAAGATCAATGATGTTATTTTAGAGACGGTCACTAAAATCGTTGTGTTTATCATATTGACTGTCGCCGTCTATTTGTTTTTCTCCGGACATAACAGTCCGGGAGGAGGTTTTATCGGCGGTCTTGTCCTTGCCTCTGCCTTCGTCCTGCTGCTCCTTGCCTCCGATATTGAAACGGTTAAGAAGGGGATTCCTTTTGACTTTAAGCGGGTTGCAGCATTAGGAGTGTTTATTTCGGTGACAACCGGATTGGGGGCACTTCTTTTTGGAAAACCTTTTTTAACCCAATCACATTCCACTTTTCACCTGCCTTATTTCGGCGAAACCGAATTCGCAACGATCACCATTTTTGAAGCGGGTGTGGCCTTGACGGTTGTTGGCGTAGTGGTTTCAATCATTCTAAGTATAAGTGAGGATGTTTAAGTTTATGGAAATATTAATCACCATTCTGTCCGGCGTCCTTGTTACAGCGGCAACTTATTTAATTCTTTCCAAGGATCTTTTGCGTGTCATATTGGGATCAGCGATTTTATCCCATGCTGTTCACCTTCTTTTGATGGTCATGGGAGGATTGAAAAAAGGCACGGTGCCGCTGTTGGGAGAAAAACCGAATACATATACGGATGCTATTCCCCAGGCGCTTATTTTAACAGCCATCGTCATCAGTTTTGCAGTTACTGCCGTTTTTCTTGTTATGGCTTACCGGATGTATCAGGAAACCGGCGTTAGCCGGCATGCTTTGTTAAGAGGTAATAAAAATGAATAATGTGATTGTTTTTCCGATGGTTCTTCCGCTTTTGGCCGGAATTATTCTTGTTTTTTTCCGGAAGCACATACAGCTCCAGCGCTGGGTGAGCATAGGAGTTATGGCTTTTGTTGCAGGCATCAGCTTATATATTTTGAATCTTATACAGGCCAAGGGAATTCTTCGCCTTGATTTTGGGGGCTGGGAACCGCCTTTTGGCATCCTGTTCGTTGCAGATTCTTTCTCGGCGCTGCTTGTATTGACGGCAAGCATTGTAACCGCGATTTGCCTGTTGTATGCTTTCTTTTCCATTGACCGCGCCAGAGAAGTAATGTTTTTTTACCCATTTGTTCTATTAATGGCTGCGGGAGTAAACGGCTCATTTTTAACCGGAGACATTTTCAATCTGTTTGTTTGCTTTGAAGTGATGTTATTGGCTTCCTACATACTGATATCCCTTGGGGGAACGAAAATTCAATTGAAGGAATCGGTGATTTATGTAGCGGTAAATGTACTTTCTTCCTGGTTCTTTCTTGTAGCGGTAGCTTATTTGTACGGTACTGTGGGGACTTTGAATATGGCGCATTTGTCCCAGCGGATAGCTGAATCCGGACAAACCCCGATTCTGACTGTCATTAGCATTTTATTTTTGATCGTGTTCGGCTTAAAGGCAGGACTGCTGCTATACTTCTGGCTTCCCGGTTCTTACAGCGCACCTCCGACGGCCGTGGCCGCTTTGTTTGGCGCATTATTGACCAAGGTGGGCATTTACTCGATGTTCCGGATATTTACATTGATTTTTTACCACGAACCGCAGATCACTCATACGCTGATTGGAATCATGGCAGGGTTGACATTGATCGGCGGGAGTTTGGGGGCAGTCGCTTATCGGGATATTCGCATGATTGTATCTTATAATGTCATCATCGGAGCCGGCTTTATCCTTGTGGGGCTTGCTGTTTCAACACCCGCTGCTATTGAAGGTTCGATCTTTTATCTCGTTCATGACATGGTTTCAAAGGCTTTATTATTTCTTCTGGCAGGCACGATGATAGCTCTTACCGGCCATGCGAAAATGGAGCGGATGAGCGGGTTGATCCGCAATTATCCGGTGTTGGGCTGGTTGTTTTTTCTTGTCATGCTGTCCCTTGCAGGCATTCCGCCATTAAGCGGGTTTTTGGGAAAAGTTCTTGTCAGTCAGGGAGCGATTGAATCCGGCTCATATATTCTGCTTGCCATCTCTTTGATATCGAGTCTTTTTGTGCTGTATTCGCTCCTTCGTATTTTCAAACAGTGCTTTTGGGGTGAAACGACAATCAGTGAGGATGAAGAGGTTCCTCTTGGAAAAGGGATGTTGATTCCAGCCGTATTGCTTGCTGCTGCATCGATTGGTCTCGGTTTGGGGTCGGAACTGCTGGCTGGGTATGTTCGTGATGCAGCGGTTACCCTTACGAATCCAAACGTTTATATCGAAGGAGTTTTGGTACAGGATGAGTAACAATATGCGTGAGGGAGGGATGCAAATGCCTGCTCAATTTATACTCAATTTGTTTATAGCATTCCTTTGGATGGTACTGAATGACGAGGATGAATTAAGGTTTTCAACATTTTTCATCGGTTTTTTGGCGGGAATCGTGATTGTGTTTCTCATGCATCGTTTTTTTGGAACGCAGTTTTATCTGCAGCGCTTCTATTATGTTGTAAAATTGGTCTGTATCTTTAATTGGGAACTGTTTCTATCCGCATTTTTGGTGATGAAGCATATTGTCAGCTGGAAAGTGGATGTAAAACCAGGGATATTTTCATATAAGACCGAGTTGAAAACCGATTGGGAAGTGACGACGCTTGCCATGCTTCTGACTTTGACTCCTGGTTCGGTTGTGATGGAGGTTTCACCTGAAGGGAATGTGTTCTATATACATGCGCTTGATATTGAACGCTATAAAGATACATTATTGCGATCTTTAGGCAAATTTGAAAAAGCGATCATGGAGGTAACACGCTAATGATTGAAATGATGCTGGGAACAGCACTTGTTCTTTTTGCTGTGGCGATTGCCATTGCCCTTTTTCGGATTATCCGCGGGCCTTCCATTCCTGACCGGGTCGTCGCCATGGATATGATTGTAGTGAATCTAATTTCCGGAATAGCTGTGATTTCGGTTTTACTTAAGACAAAAGCCTTTCTTGAAGTGATTCTCATTTTGGGGATACTGGCTTTTATCAGTACCATTGCGCTGTCAAAATTTATCGAGAGGGGAGTTATCATTGAAAGGAAGCGAAATCGATGAATTCATAGGAGCTTTTCTCATTTTAATCGGCGGGATTATTTCGGTGATCAGCGCATTGGGCATTATCCGGTTTCCGGATGTTTATACACGGGCACATGCAGCGACAAAAAGCACCACTTTGGGGGTACTGTTGTCGCTGGTTGGAGCGTTTATATATATATGGATGACTGAAAGTCTTATCAGTGTACGGCTCATTCTGGGAATCGTGTTTGTTTTCATCACTGCACCGGTATCCGGGCATTTAATAATCCGGGCCGCCTACCGGTCGAAAGTAAAAATGACGGAAGACACGGTTGAGGATGAGTTGAAAGAGGTTTTGGGGAATAAACCAGAAGCCTGAAAAAATATTCTTATTGACAGCGTATGCCCGGCTGAACAAATGTGAAAATTGGGGAATCCGACAGGTGAAGAGCGCATATGCCTACTGAACAACGGTGGAATCTGTATATTCGGTAGGCAAAGGGCGTGTATGCTTCCCGAGCACCGGTGGAATCTGTATGTTCGGTAGGCAAAGAGTGTGTATGCCTGCCGAACAATCATGAAATCCGGATACCCGGTGGAGACTTTTGCTTTAACATGAGATTCTTCTCCTGAATTCTGAGAAAATAAAAATATGCCAATCTGCTAATATCCGGTTTGGAGGAACATACATGGCAAAAACTATTTTTACAAACGGAAAAATTTATACCCTTGATAAGAATCAGCCTTTTGTTGAATCGGTTGTAGTTGAAAATGGAAATATTTTAGATTTGGGCGCACACGAAGACATGATGCTGCAATGGGGAAGAGAGGGCACGAAGATCGTTGATTTACAGGAAAAAATGGCAACCCCCGGCCTGATTGACAGCCACATGCACCTTTCCGGAGTTGCGTTTCAGTTCTTGGATTTGAATTTGACAGGGGTTACATCCAAAAGGGAGATGATTGAAAAAATAAGGGAAAGGGCAAATGTCACTTCTCCCGGAAAATGGCTGACAGGCCTGGGTTTTGATGAAAACCTTTTCGATGACGGTGAAATGCCGACGATTCAAGAGCTGGATGAGGCGGCACCGCATTGCCCGGTTTTTATCAAAAGGATCTGCCACCATGCATTTCTTGTAAACAGCAAAGCACTCGAAATGGCCAATTATCATCCTTCAATGGAAGTGCCGACGGGCGGAAGCATCGTTCTTGATCCCGATACGAAGAAGCCAACGGGATTGTTACTTGAGTCGGCTTCCACGCTGATTACTGATCGCATGCCAGAAAAGACGTATGAAGAATTGAAGCATGGATTGTCATTGGCGATGGAATACGCTATGAAGAGCGGACTGACAAGTATTCATACGAATGATCCCCGCTATTTGGGCGGACTTGATCAAACATACAAAATGTATGATGAATTGCTTAATCAGGAAAGAAAAGGCCTGCGCTGCAACCTGTTGATCGATTATCCATTCTTGGATCGCCTGAAGGAAACAGGAATGTATGCGGGGTATGGGAATGATACGCTGCAGATCGGGGCGGTCAAAATTTTTGCAGATGGTGCATTTGGAGGAAGGACGGCGCTCCTTTCGGAACCTTATCTGGATGCGTCGGGTAAGTATGGGGAAGCAATGCATGACCAGGAAACGCTTTTCCAAATGGTCAAAGAGGCGAGAGACCATTCGATGCCGGTCGCCATTCATACAATCGGCGATCAGGCGGTGGAAAATGTACTGCAGGTACTTGAGCAATTCCCGAGTGTGAAGCATCGCGACCGCATCATTCATGTATCGCTGCTGAGAGAAGACTTGATCCGGCGACTGGCCAAACCATCTCTTGTCGCGGATATTCAGCCAAGATTTGTCGTCGGTGATTATCCTTGGGTACAGGACAGACTTGGCAAGGAAAGAATTAAGTATTTATATGCTTGGAAATCCCTGTTATCCGCCGGTGTGATGTGTGCAGGCGGCTCAGATGCGCCAGTGGAACCTGTTGACCCGCTTTTGGGAATTCATGCGGCCGTCACACAGAGGCATCCAAGGGAAACCCACAATGGCTGGAATGAAAAAGAAAAACTGTCTATGCGGGAGGCTTTGGAAGTATTTACAATCGGCGGAGCCTGCGCGACGAACGAAGAAGGTAGGAAGGGGACGATAGCCCCGGGAAAATTAGCGGATATGACCGTCTTTTCACGGGATTTGTTTGAGATAGAGCACCCGGATGAGCTGTTGGATACTGAGATAGAGATGACGGTGATTGGGGGAGAGATTGTGTATCGGAAATAATAAAAGCGGCGTTTCCCGTAATTGGGAAACACCGCTTTTTTTGTATAAAATTTTTCGTTGTAAATGATGCTAACGAAATATAACGGTTTTTATACGGATTTTATTTTAGGTCTAGAGAAATGGAATGCTGTGTTTTTAAAGTCAGACAGAGATTAGGTAGGATTTACCGGAAAACAATTGAAAGAAAATTTATTCTACTGTATTATTAGGTAAAATAGATCATTTTTTAAATATTTTTATAAAATCTAGTAATCTTACTATATGACTTGGTAGTAAAAAAGACCTGAATAAGTTTTTAGAAAAGGACGGGATATACTAATGGATTTCATTGGACATATACGTGAAAAAGATGGTGAGATACAAACAGTTCAAGAACATTTGGAAGGGGTTCGACGATTAAGTCAAGAGTTTGGGGAAAAAATTGGAGTGAAAAATTTGGCAGGCATAGCCGGCTTATTACATGATCTAGGAAAAAATACGGAAGAATTTAAAAATTATATTGAAGAGGCTGTAAAAAATCCGAATAGTCCACCTCGGAAAGGCTCAGTAGATCATTCAACGGCAGGAGGAAAATTGCTTCATAAGCTATTTCATAATCAAAATAATAATGATTTGGAGAAGTTGGCTTCAGAGTGGATAGCGATGTGTATTATTTCTCACCATAGCGGATTGAGGGACTTTTTAACTCCAGATATGTCATCTGATTATTTATATCGGGTGACTGAAAAAGAATTAACAGAATTTGATTATGCAACCGCTGCCTTTTTTAAAAGCCAGATCACAGAAAAGGAGTTTGATCAATATTTCTGTGAGGCAGTGGATGAAGTTAAGCAGATTGTAAGTAAGTGGAAGGAAAATAAGCTTAAACCGATAACTTTGTCAATGATTATCAAATACATATTTAGCTGCCTGATAGATGCGGATCGGACTGATACAAGAATGTTTGAGGAGAATGACCAAAATGGAACGAGTCTTGACAGCAATTCATTCTTTGAGAAAAGCTATAACTCTTTAATGGAAAGGATCGCATTATACAGCCGCTCTGAAGATGCCGATCATCCCATAAATATTTTAAGAAGCGAAATGTCCGATCAATGCGAAAAATTTGCTTCCAGACCTTCGGGGATTTATACATTGTCTATACCTACTGGCGGCGGGAAAACATTGGCAAGCCTCAGGTACGCGCTTAAACATGCCATCCAGCATAAAAAAGAAAGAATTATTTATGTAGTCCCATACACCACAATTATTGAGCAAAATGCGCAAGAGGTTAGGGATATTTTAAGAGATGATTCAAATATATTGGAGCATCATTCCAATGTGATTGAAGAAAAGGAAATTGACAATGAATATTATGATTTGAATAAAAAGAAACTTAAGCTGGCAAAAGACAACTGGGACAGCCCGATTATTTTTACAACGATGGTGCAATTTTTGAACGTATTTTATTCAAGAGGTACGAGAAATATCAGAAGGCTTCACAATTTATCCAATTCCATTATCATATTTGATGAAGTGCAATCCGTTCCTATTAAATGCATCTCATTGTTTAACGAAGCGCTTAACTTTCTAAAAGTCTTTGGAAACTCCAGTATTGTATTATGTACAGCTACCCAGCCCGCATTGGACTTTGTGGAAAATGACCTGAAGATTTCGGCAAATGCTGAAATGGTTCAAGAATTAAAAAAGGTAACTAAGAGCTTTAAAAGAGTCAATGTGATAGATAGGACAACACCCCAAGGGCTCGATGCTGCTGAGTTGAAAGAGTTTATCCAAGTGGAAATGGATACAATAAATAGTCTTCTCGTAATTCTTAACACGAAAACAGCAGTACGAATGCTTTTTCAGGAGCTGGATAGTGATGATGCTCAATATAAACTATTTCATTTGAGTACAAGTATGTGTCCGGCACATCGTAAAGACATTCTATCTGATATTAGAAAGTCGTTAACGAATGGGGAAAGAGTGGTCTGTTTAAGCACCCAATTAATTGAAGCAGGCGTTGACATATCATTTGAATGCGTCATTCGCTCGTTGGCAGGTTTAGATTCAATTGCACAGGCGGCGGGACGATGCAATCGCCATGGAAAAGATGACATTCGAAATGTGTATATTATTAAATCGGCGGATGAAAATCTTAAAGATTTGAAGGAAATCAGCATAGGTGCTGATCAAACTAAGAGGATTTTACAAGAGTTTCAAAGGCATCCGGATAAGTTTGGTGATGACCTTTTGTCCCCCGAAGCAATGAAGCTTTACTTTAAATATTATTTTGATCAGATAAAAGGCGAACTCGATTATCCTGTTTTGGAGCTAAGGAAAAATGCATTTGATTTGCTTAATCACAATCAGGATTATTATACAGCTTTTGCACACAAGCATGGATTCAAACCCCCAATCATAAGCAGGCAGTCCTTTGCAACTGCAGAAAAACATTTCAATGTGATTGACAGTCCTACCACATCTCTTCTTGTACCATACAATGAAGAGGCGAACAATTTGATTTCAGATTTAAACGGGGACCTTGATATTAAGGAGTTGGGAGAAATTTTGAAAAAAGCTCAGCAATATGTCGTCAATATTTATAAGCACGAATTGGATCAACTCAGCAAGGATGACAACATTGACCTTCTCCTCCATGGGAATATTTTCGCGTTAAAAGAAACGGCTTATAGAGAAGATATAGGGATAGATCTTGAAGGGGAGGGGAGTTGGTCTTTCGAGTTTCTTTAAAGAAAAAACCTATCAACATTTAATGAAGATAGGTTCTCTGTATTTCGCAAGTGAAAAGTGAACCATTTCGCAACTTAATTTTGAACCACTGATGCTGTTT